>NZ_JBGQQW010000002.1:0-141336 GCF_045528485.1 Desemzia sp. FAM 23990 | reverse complement strand
CACACATATGTGTGGTGACGATGGCAAGAAGGTCACACCTGTTCCCATGCCGAACACAGTAGTTAAGCTTCTTAGCGCCGAAGGTAGTGAGGGGTTTCCCCTTGTGAGACTAGGACGTTGCCGCGCAATCGAAAGCATCATCTTCGGATGGTGCTTTTTTTGTACATATTTAAGTTACAGTACTGTTACTTTTTTTTATTTAACTTTCTATACTCTATCAATACTTGTACAATAAAAGTAAGATACAAAAATAGTGATTTAATTATCGTGAGCTCCATGTGAGTATCAAAGGGAGTGAAATGTGTATGGAAGAAAACACACAAAAAATGTATTATTGTGCTTTGGTTTTTGATGATAATGAATATTTAATTGCAGCGACCACAAAAGGTTTAGCTTTTGTAGGGTCAAAAAATGCTGGTCTTATTGAATTAGTAGTGTGGATCGAAATGTATTGTGCAGGTACTTTACTGGAAGAAAATAACGAGTTTATGCAATCATACCAAATGTTGTTGGAAGAATACTTTCAAGGGACAAGAAAAGAATTTGATGTGCCACTAGATATTAAAGGAACTAATTTCCAAGAAATGGTATGGCGCGAATTATTAAACATACCTTATGGAGAAACACGTACTTATTCAGATATTGCGGATGCTGTTGGAAATCCTAAAGCAATCCGTGCTGTAAGCGGAGCAATAGGGAAGAATCCTGTTGCAATAGTGGTGCCTTGTCATCGTGTAATTGGAAAAAACGGTAAACTTACTGGCTACCGAGGCGGCTTAGAGATGAAAAAAGAGTTATTGGAACTCGAGAAATGTACTGTACCTCAATTGAATATTCCTTCCTAATTGCCTGAAAAGCTCATCTGATTGGATGAGCTTTTTTTTATTCTGGTGAACGTTCTAATAGTGAAAAGGATTAAATCCTGTTATGATAAATGCGATAAAACAGAAGCAGGAGGATAAACTCGATATGGAAAATAAACAGAACGGCATTAAAACATTCATTCGTTTGTTATGGTCTACTAAAATCTCAAAAGGAGTTTTGAGTCTTGGGTTAATCGGAAGCATAGTCACAACTATGGTTGGTTTAGCGATTCCTCTATTAGCTGGTAATATTGTAGATGAATTTACTTTAGAAACTATTCAAATACCTATAATAGCTGCTATTGTTGCAGCTTTTCTATTGCAAGCTGTAATTGACGGAGGATCTGCTTATTTACTAGCAAGAGCTGGGCAGCAAATGGTGGCTCGTTTGAGAGAACGATTATGGTTGAAGATGATCCGACTACCTGTTAGCTATTTTGATACTACTCCTAGTGGAGGCTCTGTAAGCAGAGTAGTGAATGATACGGGGAATGTTAGAGATTTGATCACGTATTATTTTCCGCAATTTGTGACGGGGATTATTTCTATTGTTGGAGCTGTCACTATTTTACTTTTTATGGATTGGAAAATGACTCTAGTGATGCTGATCTCAGTGCCGATAGTCTTACTGGTGATGATTCCTTTAGGAAAGAAGATGGGAAAGATTTCCCGCGAACTTCAGGCGGAAACGGCTCAGTTTTCTGGAGATATCCAACAAACGTTTAGTGAAAATCGTTTGATGAAGTCTTCAACAGCGGAAATGACAGAAGAAGAAAAGGGAAAAGCGGGTATTCAGCGATTGTTCAAGACTGGACTAAAAGAATCGAAAGTTACTTCTGTTATTGGTCCTTTAATGTATTTGATCATTATGGCTGTAGTGGTACTGATTTTTGCCTATGGTGGGATACGAGTGGCTAATGGCACCTTATCGACTGGTTCATTAGTAGCTTTTTTGCTTTATTTGTTCCAAATCATTTACCCGGTTACATCTTTCGCTACATTTTTTACGCAACTCAATAAAACAATTGGTGCTACAGAACGTATCGTGGCAATTTTAGAAATGGCGGATGAATCTGGCCAAGAAGGAATAGCGGAAAATATAACGGATAAACCATTGAGCCTTCACCAAGTGTCGTTCAGCTACCAAAAAGATGAACCGGTTTTAAAAGAAGTTTCTTTAGTAGCGAAACCAGGTGAAATGATTGCATTTTCTGGTCCGAGCGGTGGTGGTAAGACGACTATCTTTAGTTTGTTGGAGAGGTATTATGAGCCTGATTCTGGTGAAATAAAGGTTGGAGATATCCCAATTCAGCAGTTCTCATTAGCTTCATGGAGAAATCAGATTGGTTATGTATCGCAAGAGAGTGCTATGATGGCAGGGACTATTCGTGAGAACCTGACATATGGGTTGAAAAACGCAGAATCGATTTCGGATGATCGTCTATGGGAAGTAGCTAAGTTGGCTTATGCAGACCAGTTTATTAGGGAATTCAAGCAGGGTCTAGACACTTCTGTTGGTGAACGAGGAGTTATGTTGTCTGGAGGTCAAAGACAGCGTATCAACATTGCTCGTGCCTTCTTACGTGATCCTAAGATCTTATTAATGGATGAAGCTACTGCCAGTTTAGATAGTCAATCGGAACAAGTAGTTCAGCAAGCTTTAAGTCGCTTGATGAAAGGAAGAACGACGTTTGTGATTGCTCACCGTCTAGCCACGATCGTCAATGCAGATAAAATTATTTTTATTGAGCACGGAGAAATTACGGGGAGTGGGACTCATGAAGAATTAAAAGCTAGTCATTCTTTATACAGAGAGTTTGCTGAACAGCAATTATCCTAACTAAAAGGCAGTATGAATGGGACTTTATGCCTGTTTATGTTGCCTTTTTTTCGTTAGATAAGTAATCGTTTTTTTGGTTTTTTGATAAAGAGTATTATATGATGACAGAATAGAATGAAAAAAATTAAAGAAAAGAGGAAATGCATTGATACAAAATAATAAACATTCGAGATCTTTCATTAATTATTTAGTCATTCTGTTTTATGCGGCAATGGTAGGTGTGAATGCACTGGCTAATATTCTACCCATCAATGGAATAACTACGGGGGAAGTTTCAGATTCCTATCCTAACTTATTTGCTCCTGCTGGATTGACCTTCTCAATTTGGGGTGTCATCTATCTTTTGTTAGGGATATACGCTATTTATCAATTAATTGGATTTCGAAAAACGAGTAGTGCAATAAAGTTAGACTCTGTAAAGAAAATAAATCGTTACTTTATCCTTTCTTCAGTGGTCAATATTGCTTGGATTCTAACGTGGCATTATGATTTTATCGGACTTTCAACCCTCTTGATTTTTTCTTTGCTCATTTGTCTGATTTTGATCAACCATTTGACTCAGTCTGCTAATCTGTTATCGAAAAAAGATAAGCTTTTTATTCGACTTCCGTTCAGTATTTATTTTGGATGGATAACGGTAGCGTCAATAGCTAATGTAACGACATTACTGGTAGACATAGATTGGAATGGATGGGGGCTGACAGATCAAACTTGGACGATCATTATTTTGATAGTAGGATTGGTCATTGCATTAGCAACTATGATCAGCAACAAAGATATCGCTTATGGGTTAACTATTTTGTGGGCGTACTTTGGGATTGCCTATAAACATCTATCTGAAACAGGTTTTTCGGGTGACTATCCGTTGATTATTGCCACCGTCATTGGAGCAATGGCTGTTGTATTGATTACGTGCGGCTATTTATTGTATACACGTAAAAAAAGAGCAAAAAGTTTTTATTAACGAGAAATGGCCTCTAAAAGTTAGGTTTTTACTCTAACATGGGGTCATTTTCTTTTATCTAGTAGTCAGGTTATGGCTTTTTACAAGTTGTTCATAGGCGCAGTCCTTGAAAAAGAATAGAACCTTTCAAAATATGCTTTTATAAAAGGATATTAAAGAAACTAGACAAGGAACAGCCTTTTTCTTAAATTCTTTTTCATGTAGAAGTGTGGTAAACTTGTGTTACGAATCTAAAAGTAAGGATCAGGATATATGACTAAAAACACAAGGTTAATGTATATCGCTCTATTAGCTGCTCAGGGGGTAGTCATTTCGTTAGTTGAACGATCTATTCCGTTTCCTTTTGCATTTGCACCAGGAGCTAAATTAGGCTTATCTAACATGATCACAATACTGGCATTATTTACTTTATCGTACAAAGACAGCTTTAAAGTAGTTTGGATGCGGCTGTTAGTGACTACATTGTTAGGTGGTACGCTGTCTACATTTTTGTACAGCTTTGCCGGGGCCTTTTTAAGTTATTTCGGTATGTTAGTCATTCGAATGTTGGGGCCGAAAAGGGTCAGTCTTATTGGCGTAAGTGCGGCAGGCGGAATTTTGCATAATGTTGGTCAATTAGTAGTGGCTAGTACGATTGCTCAATCCTTTAGCGTGATGCTGTATCTTCCAATATTGTCTTTTTCAGGAATATTTGCTGGAATAGCTGTGGGGATAGCCGCTAATTACTTAATGGAACACGTAGCTACCATAAAAAAAATACAGAATGAAGAAGCCAAACATAATCGTTTAACACGAGCATGGTACGAAGCTTCTTCAGAGAAAGAATAAAACAGCATGAAAGCCTCTTAAAAATCAACTAAATGGATTTTTAAGAGGCTTTTTGTATAAAAAGAGCTAGAGAATGAGTGTCATGTATTATTTCTAACTTGATAAACAACGTTATGTGAACTAGCGATCTAAAAAGCGTTTACAATTGACGGAAATAAGAACAAATCAATTAAAATCAATATTTTTGCTTGTTCAGTGTAGACATAACAAGAGAAATAAACTATAATAAATTCGTAATAATAAATAGTAAGTAAAGTTATAATACATTTGTTTGCTCAAAGAATAACAATTTTTTATAAATGAACATAGGATAAGGAGTTTTTCGAATGGCAACAAAAAATATTGTTGTAGTTGGTGCTGGTTATGCTGGTGTGGCTGCTACGAAAAAATTATCAAAACATTTTAAAAAAGATAAAGATGTGGTTATCACTTTAATTGACAAACACTCTTATCAAACTTACATGACTGAGTTGCATGAAGTCGCTGCGGGCCGTGTAGAACCCGATGCAATCCAATATGATCTGCAACGTTTGTTCGCTCGCCAAAAAAATGTAGATATCGTAACAGATGAAGTACTTCATGTAGACCATGATGCAAAAACGGTTAAAACAGTAAAAACTGTCTTTAACTATGATTATTTGATTTTAGCTATGGGTGGAGAGCCTAATACGTTTAACGTACCTGGTGTTGAAGAAAATGGATTCACATTATGGTCATGGGAAGATGCGAATGCGATCCGTCGTCACATCAAAGATACAGTAGAAGCTGCATCAAATGAACATGACGTTCAAAAAAGAAAAGCAATGTTGACGGCTGTTGTCAGTGGAGCTGGGTTCACTGGTGTTGAAATGGTCGGAGAATTGATGGAATGGGGAGAACGTTTAGCTAAAGACAATAAATTAGATCCTGACGAATTTAGCTTATACTTAGTAGAAGCTGCTCCGAAAATTCTTGGAGTCGTTACTGAAAAAGAACAAACTAAGGCTGAAAAATACATGTCGAAAAAAGGGATTCAAATCATCAAAGGCAATGGGGTAGCAAATGTTGCTAAAGATTCAATTGAATTGACGGACGGTACTGTGATCCCAACTCATACATTAGTGTGGACTGCAGGAGTTAAAGCTAATTCAGATGCTGCTGAATATGGCATTGAAACGGCTCGTGCGGGGCGTTTGGTAGCGAACAAATACATGGAAGCTAAGGGCGTAAAAGATGTCTATTTAGCTGGAGACCTTGTGTACTACGAAGAACCAGAAAAAGACAACACACCAGTTCCACAAATCGTTCAAAGTGCAGAACAAACAGGTCACACGGCAGCTGCAAACATCATCGCTGCAATGGAAGGCAAAGAAAAAGTAGAACACAAAGGTAATTACCAAGGATTTATGGTTTCTATCGGTTCTCGTTACGGTGTAGCTTACTTAATGGATAAAATCCATTTAAGCGGCTTCCTGGCAATGTTTGTAAAACATATGGTGAACTTATTGTACTTCTTGACTATCGGATCTGCTTTCTACTTTGTTCAATATATCAGACACGAATTCTTCTTTATTAAAGACAAACGCAATATTTTCCGCGGACACTTATCACGATTAGGAAACATTTTATGGTCAGTACCATTGCGTGTTTTCTACGGAAGTATGTGGACTTGGGAAGGGATCAAAAAGACATTTGGTTTATTCGGGACAACATCT
This sequence comes from Desemzia sp. FAM 23990, assembly GCF_045528485.1. Taxonomy (NCBI): domain Bacteria; kingdom Bacillati; phylum Bacillota; class Bacilli; order Lactobacillales; family Carnobacteriaceae; genus Desemzia; species Desemzia sp. FAM 23990. Next base: position 135,147 of record NZ_JBGQQW010000002.1, on the reverse strand, counting down.
TGGTTTGGCAAAGAAATCGTCTTGCCATTTGAATGGCTGCAAGAACCAACCACAGGTGCTTCTCAAGTAGTTGAAGAAGTAGTCGCTAAACCGGTATTTGGTTTAAGCTATGTGTATGGTGAAGAACCAATGATGGTATTCAGCAAAGCTCCAGGCTGGTTCAACTCTATCATGGAATTCATGATTCCTAATACAGATGTCGCTTTATTCTTCCAAAAGTTCATGACAATCGTTGAGTTATTGATCGGATTAGCGATTATTGCAGGACTGTTTACATGGTTGGCAAATGCCGCTACTATTGCTTTAGTCGTTTCATTCTCACTTTCAGGTATGTTCTACTGGGCAAACGTTTGGTTCATCCCAGTCGCGATCTCATTGATGAACGGATCTGGTAGAGCATTTGGATTAGACTATTACGTGATACCATGGATTCAAAACAAGTTGAGTAAGTGGTGGTATGGAGATATTAAATCCATCTATGAAACTGGTATTAACAAGTAAAATGTGTTAAAAAGGGGATGGGACAAAAAGTCCCATCCTTTTATTTTTGTAAAACGTTCAACAGAGGTGAAGATAAATGAAAAAGCAGCTAAAGATGGTTCGTCGGTGGGATATTATGATTGTATTAGCTTTGATGGTGGCGTCTTTCCTTCCGCTGGTTTTTTTTACGTATGTGCAAGCTCAGACTGGAGATGCTGAATTGAAAGCAGTGATCAGCGCAGACGGAAAAATCGTTAAAGAGTTTATTTTAACGGATGATGGCCAGACCGAAGAATATGTCTATACAGATGACCATGGGCATAAAAACACCGTGATTCGTGATGGATTGAAAATTTATATGTCAGATGCAAGTTGTAATGATCAATTATGTGTTCGAAAAGGCGCAATAAATGCATTTGGCGAGACGATTGTTTGTTTGCCGAATCATTTATTAGTTGAAATAGAACCCAGTCAGTCTGATGTTGAAATTGAAAATGAGCTAGACATTATTTCCTGAAATAAGCACTTTAAAAATAGAGGAGAACTGGTATGAAGATTCACCCAATGTGGAAAGACTATCCTTCGATACAAACTGAATTAAAAGCATGTATTTCTTTAATCGAACAAAACATCACTATTAAAAATAAAGATGTGCAACAAAAAATCGTTCAATTGCTTTCTTCCGGCGGTAAAACATTACGTCCTGCGTTTAGCTTAATGTTTTCACAGTATAAAAGCGAAACGGATCAGGAAAAAGCTCGAGCGATTGCAGCTGCTGTTGAAGTGCTGCATTTAGCAACTTTGGTGCACGATGACGTCATTGATGAATCTGATTTGCGTCGCGGGCAAGAGACGATTAATACGCAATATGACAATCGAGTAGCAGTATACACCGGCGATTACTTATTTACTGTCTGTTTTCGTCTGCTCACAGATTATGCAGCGGATGCTTCGGCGCTGCAATTAGATAAAAACGGCATGGAAAGCATCTTGGTTGGCGAACTGAACCAAATGAATATGAAGTACAATTCTAATATGACTATGCGCAATTATTTGAAACAAATACAAGGCAAGACAGCACAATTGTTTGCGCTGAGTTGTTATGCTGGGGCCTATGAAAAGGGCTCAGAAAAAATGGCCAATTCAGCTTATCAAATCGGCAATAATATAGGTATGGCTTTTCAAATTATTGATGATGTACTGGATTACACGCAAGATACTGTGATTGCAGGGAAACCGATGATGAGCGATTTGAAAAATGGTATTTATACCGCTCCTCTTTTATTTGCCATGCAAGAAAATCGGGAAGTATTCGAGCCTTATATTTTAAAAAAAGATCAGATCACAGAAGAAGAGATCAAAGAAGTATACAAGTTGGTGCAGTTGTATAAAGGTGAAGAACGCGCGAAAGAATTAGCCAATAAATATACTAAAAAAGCGTTAAAACGAATCAAACGACTGCCTGAAAATTCAATAAAAAGCACTCTATTGACCATTACTGAGCAAATGTTGTCTCGTGATATGTAAAAAAGAAACCTTATAAAATAAGGTTTCTTTTTTTAAAAGTGAAATGTTCATAAATTTTTCAGATAGTTAATGAAAAAATTATTAAATTGTGTGAAATAGATTGATTTGTTTTGCTGTCAATGCTACTATAAGTACGTAATAAAGAAAAGAAATATTTGTGAATACTTACACAAACAGAAGTGCATATACTAAAAAAGGGTGGGTATAAAATGAAAAAATTATTCTCAGTATCAACGTTAACTTTAGCTTCAGCTTTGGTATTAGCTGCATGCGGCAGTTCTGAAGAAGCAACAGAGTCATCTGAATCAGCAGCTTCAGAAGGCGGATTACAAGATGGAACATATACTTTAGTAGAGAAAAACTTGGATGAAAATGGCTGGAAAACAGACTTCTCTATTACTGTAAAAGGCGGAGAAATTACTGAATCAAATTATGAGAACGTAAATGAAGCTGGCGATAAAAAATCTGAAGACGAAGCTTATCAAGAAAGAATGTCAGAAGTTTCCGGCGTCGGTCCAGTAGAGTACTTCCCGCAATTAAATGAACAATTAGTTGAAACTCAAGATCCAGCAGCAGTTGAAGTAGTAACTGGAGCTACACACTCATCAGAATCTTTCAAAGAGTATGCGCAACAATTAGTAGACGCTGCTGAAGAAGGCAATACGGATACCATTGAAATCGATAATTAATAGTTTCTATTCTCATTAATTGATTTATAATAACAGGTAGGGGCAATGTATTTTGTTCCTGCCTGTTTTTGTATGAATTACGAGAAGTTAGGAGAAATAAAATGAAAAAAATATATCAACATAAAAAAATCTTAAGTGGACTAATGATGGGAGCCTTTTTTCTTTTACTGGCCGGCTGCGGCTCGAAAGAAGAGCAAGCCTTGCTCACCACGCCCTATGAACAAACAGAATTTCTAATGGGTACTTATGTAACATTGCGTGTGTATGATGAAGGGAAAGAGGAAGTTCTGGAAAATGCTTTTGCCCGAGTCGAGAAATTAGCGGATAAGGTAACTGTTAATGAACCTGGCTCAGAAATCGACAAAGTCAACGAAGCTGCGGGAGACGAAGCTGTCAAACTTTCAGATGATGTGTATCCTTTAATCGAAACTGCTGCAAAATACAGTGAAGTTTCTAATGGCGGATTTGATTATACTGTAGGACCTATAACAGATTTATGGAGAATCGGCTTTGATGATGCTAGAAAACCGGAGCAAGCTGAAATCGATGCAGCATTGCCGCTAGTGGATTACAGCAAAGTTGAGTTAGATGCAGAAAATCAAACCATCTTTTTAACCCAATCAGGAATGGCTTTAGATTTAGGAGCGATTGCTAAAGGCTATATTGCAGATGAGATCAAGGTATTATTCGAAGAATCAGGGGTCACCACGGCTATTATCGATTTAGGTGGAAATGTAGTCGTTATGGGAGGTTCGCCTACCAGAGAAGGAGAAGCTTGGAATATCGGGATACAAGATCCTTTATCTGAACGAGGAGAAACCGTTGGAAAGACCAAGCAAAAAGATCGGTCAATCGTTACTTCTGGAATCTATGAACGTTATCTTGAAGTGGATGGGGAAATTTATCATCATTTGATGAATCCTGAGACTGGTTACCCTTTTGATAATGAAATTGCTGGCGTGTCGATCATTTCCAATCGTTCTGTTGATGGGGATGCTCTTTCAACAGTTGTATTTGGATTAGGGTTAGAAGATGGATTGGAATACGTGAACAATCGAGATGATATAGAAGCTGTTTTTATTACCAAAGAAAAAGAAATTTATACGTCAGATGGGTTGATGGATAACTTTGAATTGACTAATGAGGAATACACTTGGGTGAATAAATAAGTTTAAGCTGGAGTGCATCAAAAAAATCTTTAAAGGAAGTGTACGAATGAGTGTACCTGTTTTTTTAGAATTGGTTGAGATAAAAACCAAATTAGCTAGTTTATTTCCTTTTACATTAGGTGTTTTATTTTCTTTGTATTATTTCTCGGAGCTGAATGGAGTAAACACCTTGCTGTTTTTTCTTGCAATGGTGGTTTTTGATATGGCCACTACTGCAATCAACAATACGATGGACTATGTCAAAGCAAAAAACATGGACTACAAAGACCAGGAAAATATTTTAGGAAAAGCTGGGTTGTCAGTGAAGCAAGTAACCTATTTGATTGTGGCAATGGTAACTTTTGCTGCTGCCATTGGTCTGTTATTGGTTTATCGAACGAACCTTTTGCTGCTGGTCATAGGTGCTATTTGTTTTGCGGTAGGAATATTATATACTTTTGGACCATTCCCGATCTCTAGAATGCCTTTAGGTGAAGTGATGTCTGGTTTGACAATGGGATTTGGTATTTTCTTTATTGCCGTTTTTATCAATGTTCCTTCTACCTTTATCACAGCCTTGACAATAGAATGGCCTAATTTCGCGCTGACAGGAAGCATCCAAAATGTAGCAGCCATCTTTTTAGCTTCTCTGCCGTTAGTATTTACGATTGCCAACATTATGTTGTCCAATAACATTTGCGATTACGAGACAGACATTACCAACCATCGCTATACATTAACTTTTTATATTGGCAAACCAATTGCTGTGCGTTTATACCGTTGGTTGTACTATGGGGCTTTTGCTGCCAGCACATTAGCCGTTTTACTAGGAGTCAACTCTGTTTTTATGTTAGGTATCTGGATCATTTTCCCTATTGTTCAAAAAAATATTCATGTTTTTACCAATAAGCAAGATAAAGCCACTACATTTGGCTTAGCCATAAAAAATCTAATTGTTTACCACGGGATGCAAATTATTCTATACAGTTTAGCCATTATTTTTCAATGATGAAACAGGGCGGCAGTTGATTTAAAAACTAAAATATTCTGGAAGAAGGCTAGTAGAAATGGGTTTTAGCACATTATGTTACCATGAATTCCGTAAACGAGAAGAAATTACTGAACAAGGACCGTCTCCGATCAAAGTGACGCAAGATTATGATGATGCACTGCCGCGTGAACTCTTTACCTATGTAGAAGACTTTGAAGCGCAAATGAACTACTTAAAAGCGGAGCAGTATCATGTCTTGACGTTAGAAGAAGTTCGGGCTTATTTGAACGGAGCAGAGATTCGGGAAAAATCGGTTTTACTGACAGCGGATGATACTTATCAATCGTTCAAAAAGTACGCTTATCCGATCTTGAAAAAATTGGATTTTCCTGTTGTTTCATTTGTAGTGTTAGGTTGGTTGAGCGAGCAAGATGAACCATTTCTGGCTAGTCGTTCTGTGTCTATGAGCAAGGAGGAGCTGGAAGCTATGAAAGGTCTAGTGACAACAGCCAATCACACTACTCTGCTGCATCAACGATTTGCGGACGGCAGCTCCGCAATCCAAACGGTTACTGACGAAGCATTGAAAGCAGATTTGGCGACATGTGGAACTTATGTAGAAGAGCCTGATGTTTTTGCCTATCCTTTTGGAATCTACAATGAACGAGATCTTTTACGCTTAACAGCAATAGGGATGAACTTGGCATTTACTTGCAAGTCAGGTAAAAATACGCAAGATACGCCGCCGTTAGAGTTGCACCGTGATGTGGTTCCGCTGGGTATCTCATTAGAAGAATTTAAAGCAATCGTTTCATAAAAACAATAGCCTGAAAAGTCCTGTGTCGGAACTTTTCAGGCTGTTGTTTTGTGATTTATTGGAGTATCGGTCTGTATAAGGAACTTTATTTAGTTCACCCTTAATCACACGACTGTCGACTGGGGTACTGTCTTTTGGAACAACAAAAACCCCTTCTACTTTTTAAGTAAAAGGGGAGAAAAGGGCTTGGGTTGGTGTTATGCTTTAATGGTTACTGGCTCTCTGCGAATAACTTCTTGTGTTTCGATATCAAAGAAGTGTCCTTTGTTCATGTCGAAAGCTAATTCAATCATTTCGCCAGGATTGTGGAAGTCGCGTGCATCTACTTTAGCTATGAATTCTGTATTGCCGACTTTTGAATACAGCATAGTTTCAGCACCCAATAGTTCTGATACTACAACTTCAGAATTAACGACAGTATTTGGAGAAGAATCGATAGCGATTTGTTCACTGTGGATGTCTTCAGGACGAATACCGAAAATCAGTTTTTTGCCATCATAACCACGTTCTTTTAACAAACTCAACTTGCCGGCTGGAACTTCGATTTGTAAATCTGTTCCATTAGAAATCGTATTGTCTTCCAATGTTACTTCAAATAAGTTCATGGCTGGAGAGCCGATAAATCCGGCAACAAAAACGTTATTTGGAGTATCGTAAACTTCTTTTGGAGAACCGATTTGTTGGATGAATCCATCTTTCATGATAACGATACGATCCGCCATAGTCATCGCTTCCGTTTGGTCATGGGTTACGTAAATAGTTGTTGTTTCTAAGCGGCGGTGCAATTTCGCAATCTCTGCACGCATTGCTACACGCAATTTCGCATCTAAGTTGGATAACGGCTCATCCATTAAGAAGACTTTTGCGTCACGAACGATTGCACGTCCTAAAGCTACACGTTGGCGTTGTCCACCAGAAAGAGCTGCTGGTTTACGTTTCAAGTATTCTGTTAAGCCTAGGATATCAGCGGCTTCTTCTACACGGCGTTTGATTTCTTCTTTTTTGTATTTGCGTAATTTCAATCCAAAGGCCATGTTATCGTATACAGTCATGTGAGGATATAGGGCGTAATTTTGGAAAACCATTGCGATATCCCGGTCTTTTGGAGCTACATCGTTCATCAAGGTGTCGCCGATCCATAATTCGCCTTCAGTGATTTCTTCTAATCCAGCAACCATCCGTAAAGTTGTGGATTTCCCACAACCTGATGGGCCAACAAACACAATAAACTCGCGGTCTTTAATATCTAAATTAAAATCTGTTACAGAATAAGTATCGTTATTGTCGTAACGTTTATGAATTTGTTTTAAAGCTAATTCTACCATATGATTCGTCCCCTTTGAGTAATTGTTTAGTTGATAATATCAGTATATTGTAAACGCTGTCTTTTTAAAATGTTGAACTGCACAAAAATCAAAAGATTTATTTGTGCAGATTGCTCAGAGCAGAAAAATTGCTGATTCTAAACAATTTTCTCCAAGAGTTCTTTTTCTTATGCTAAACTAGTAAAATGAAAACTGCAAAACAAAAGCTTTTTTTATAAAGAAAGGGACTGACAAATGAACAAAGTAAGAGGTTTTGAAATTGTATCAAGTTACGAAGGAAAAGAGATCACATTGCCAGAGAGAGCTACACAACAAGCAGCAGGCTATGACTTTCAAGCAGCAGAAGATATTGTAGTGCCCACTATTTGGAATGTGTTATTAAAAAAACAAGCTTTACAGCAAAATGAAACTTCTGGTTTACCTGAAGCCAATAAAGAATATCTAGCATCGACACTGGTTCCAACAGGGGTCAAAGCGTATATGCAGGAAGATGAGTACTTGCAATTAGCCAATCGTTCCAGCAACCCGATCAAAAACCAATTGTCTATGCCAAATGGGGTAGGAATCGTGGACGCTGATTATTATGGGAATGAAAAAAATGAAGGGCACATTTATTTTCAATTTATCAACTACGGACTGACAGATTACGTCATCAAAAAAGGAGACCGTATCGGTCAAGGAATCTTTATGCCTTATTTGAAGGCAGACAAAGATACAAATAGCGGCATTCTTCGCACTGGCGGTTTTGGGTCTTCAGGAAAATAACGGTTCAAAAGTGCACAAAAACTTATTTTTCAGTTTCTTGCGTATCATTATTTAACAAGAGACAATAAACTTAACGGTTATTTAAACTTATTGTGCATTCTAGAAGCCCCAGAAGGCTTAAGATGTGGTAAAATAAGAATAGTCATAAAACATCAAAAAGAAAGAGAGGTTCAGCTTTTGGCCAAAAAGAAATCGACTAAATTTGTCTGTCAATCTTGTGGTTATGAATCTCCTAAGTGGATGGGACGTTGTCCAAATTGTGGCAGTTGGAATGAAATGATGGAAGAATTGGAAGTAGACAAAACAGATCGCCGCAGTCGCGTTAGTATGACCGGTGCAACGGCTAAGGCGCAACTCGTCAAAGATGTCACGGTTTCTACCGAAACGCGGGTCAAAACGCAATTAGGCGAATTGAATCGTGTGTTGGGCGGTGGAGTTGTTCCGGGTTCTTTAGTGTTGATCGGGGGAGACCCTGGTATTGGTAAATCTACTTTACTGTTGCAAGTTTCAGCTCAACTCAATATGACAGGCGGAAAAGTCCTTTATGTGACTGGAGAAGAGAGTGCGACGCAAATCAAATTGCGGGCAACTCGCTTAGGCGTTGACGGAGGGAAATTCTATATTTACCCAGAAACCGATATGAGCGCTATTCGGCAGACCATTGAAGAGATCAAACCAGAATATGTAATCATTGATTCGATCCAGACGATGAATCAACCAGATATCACGAGTGCTGCTGGGAGTGTTTCGCAAGTACGTGAAAACACAGCGGAATTAATGAAAATCGCTAAAACAAATAATATTGCTATCTTTATTGTTGGTCATGTGACCAAGGAAGGGGCAATTGCTGGACCGCGTATGTTAGAACACATGGTGGATACAGTGCTGTATTTTGAAGGAGACCGTCACCAATCTTTTAGAATTTTACGAGCTGTAAAAAACCGGTTTGGCTCTACTAATGAAATAGGTATTTTCGAAATGCGGGAAGATGGATTAAAAGAAGTATTAAATCCTTCAGAAATGTTTTTAGAAGAACGTCTGGCGGGAGCAAATGGGTCGTCCGTAGTGGCAGCTATGGAAGGAACACGTCCGATACTTGTAGAAATCCAAGCTTTATTGACTCCTACTACGTTTGGGAATGCCAGAAGAACTGCCAGCGGGTTAGACCATAATCGAGTCTCATTGATTATGGCAGTATTGGAAAAAAGAGCGAATTTATTGCTGCAAAATCAAGATGCTTATTTGAAAGCAGCGGGTGGCGTAAGATTAGACGAACCGTCTGTCGACTTAGCCATAGCGATCAGTATCGCTTCCAGCTACCAAGAAAAAGGTACACGAGCTACGGATTGCTTTATAGGGGAAATCGGCTTGACTGGCGAGATCAGACGTGTCAGTCAAATTGAACAACGCGTTAAAGAAGCGGCTAAATTAGGATTTGAACGCATTTTTATTCCTAAGAATAATATCGGAGGCTGGACTTTTCCGAAAGACATTGAAGTCATCGGTGTCGCGACCATTAGTGAAGCCGTCAAAAAAGGGATCAAAGGATAAATTTTAAGGAACGTCCAATAGTCATTCAGGCAGCTTTGCACAGCAAGTGTAAAGCTCCTCAATGATGATAAACTAATTAATATAGTACAGCTTTTATAAAGGAGGAACATATTTGAAGAAAAAAATTATCTCGCTTGTTTTTGTCTTGATTGGTGGAAGTATCGGAGCAACATTCTTGCCATTATTTTGGGAAATTATTGGCGTCAACAGTAATTTAGTCAACAATGTATTCACGAATATTTTGATTGGTGCACTTATTTTTTATCTTTTATCTTTACCTTCCGTGAAATATGTTGAACGAGCTATTGGAAAAGCAGAAGAATTTATTAGTCAGTTAAGCTTATCGTATTTGATTGCTGGCAGTATCGGAACAATTATAGGATTGCTGTTGGCATGGCTTATTACGATCCCGCTAAGTACTTTTGGATTGCCGTTATTAAGCAATGTAGTGCCTTTATTAGTGACGATATTTTTGGCTTACCTCGGCTTTCGAGTAGGGACAACGCGTCGCCAAGAAATCCGCACGTTATTCCAAACGAAACCCAAACCAGAGACTGAGGAATCCGAGAACCAAGTTTTAGAGCGTAATGCAGACGACAATTTCCGCAAATACAAGATCTTAGACACAAGCGTGATCATAGATGGACGAGTGTATGATATTGTCATGACAGGTTTTCTAGAAGGAACGATTTTGATTCCAAACTTTGTATTGCATGAATTGCAGCACATTGCTGACTCTTCCGATAGTTTGAAACGCGTACGTGGAAGAAGAGGGTTGGACATCTTAAATGCGTTACAAAAAGAAGAAGGCTTAAAAGTAGAAAATTACGATGGAGATTTTAAAGAAATCGAAGAAGTCGATGCTAAGCTGGTGAAGCTGGCTAAATTATTGGATGGAGTAGTAGTGACCAATGATTACAATTTGAATAAAGTATGTGAATTCCAGAATGTTCCTGTTCTAAACATCAATGAATTGGCTAACGCAGTAAAACCAGTCGTTATCCCAGGTGAAAGTATGGTAGTGACGATGGTCAAAGCTGGTACAGAACGGACGCAAGGAGTCGCTTATTTAGATGATGGCACAATGGTCGTTGTAGAAGAAGGACAACACTACATGAACAAAACGATTGAAGTAGTCGTGACAAGTGCACTTCAAACGGCTGCTGGTCGAATGATTTTTGCAAAACCGGCTAATACACAAAAGAAACTGAACGATAAAGAATAGGAGCGATTGGATTTGGCAAAAACAACTTATGAGCTGATTTTGTTAGCAGCTGGCCAAGGCAAACGCATGAAGAAGGATCGAAATAAAGTCTGGTTGTCATTAATGGGAAAACCATTGATTGAACGTGCTATGGAAACTTTCTTAAAAGATCCTTGTTGCGTTCACATCATTGTGACGGTCAACCCAGATGAAGTTGAGATGCTGGAAGAATTGATTGAAGCGGAATTTCCGAATACAGATAAACCTATCTCGCTGGTTATCGGCGGTTCTGAACGACAATACAGTTCATACAATGGCTTACAGTATTTAAAAGATCCTGAAAACGGGTATGTGATGATTCATGAAGCTGCCCGTCCCTTTCTTGAGCAGGATTTTATCGATCAGTTAAATGAAGGTATGCAGCAAACAGGAGGAGCTATTTTAGCCGTCCCTCCAAAGGATACAATCAAACAGGTTTCAAATGGGATCATTGAAAAAACGATTTTACGAGAAAGTGTTTGGCAAGCTCAAACGCCGCAAGCTTTTCGCAGTTCTCTAGTGTTGGAGGCTCACGAAAAAGCAACTAGCGACAACTTTTTCGGAACAGATGACGCGTCTGTTGTGGAACGGATTTTTTCACAGATCAAGATCGTACCGGGAAACTATTACAATATAAAAATGACTACTCCAGAAGATTGGGTAACAGGCGAAGCTATTTTGCATCATCAGTTATCCAACTAACTCCTGCAACAGAAAAATCAATCTAGATAGCGAGTATCTTAGAGTTAACAATTGTCAAAGTCACATTTGCGTGGTAACTTTAAGTGGATAAGACAACAAGGTTTTAATTTAAATTGAAGGCATTCTATTTTTAGAAAAGAGGACATACATTATGACAAAAAAAGTTCGTGTACGTTACGCACCAAGCCCAACAGGACATTTACACATTGGGAATGCTCGTACGGCTTTATTTAATTACTTATTTGCCCGTCATCATGATGGAGAATTTATTATTCGTATTGAAGATACAGACCAAAAACGAAACATCGAAGGCGGCGAAGAAAGCCAACTGGAAAATTTAAAATGGTTGGGTATCGAATGGGATGAAAGTCCAGAAAAACCTGGCAAATATGGTCCATATCGTCAATCGGAACGTAAAGAGATTTACGATCCGTTAATTGACCAATTATTGATGAGCAACCGTGCTTACAAGTGTTACTGTACAGAAGAAGAGTTAGAAGAAGAACGCGAAGCACAACGCGCTCGCGGCGAAATGCCTCACTATGGCGGCAAATGTGCAAACTTATCTGCAGCTGAACAAAAAGCTAAAGAAGCAGAAGGTATCGTACCTGTTATTCGCTTCCGCGTACCAAAAGAAAATACGTATGCGTTTGATGATTTGGTAAAAGGACACATCTCTTTTGAAGCAGAAAGTGTTGGAGGAGACTTTGTTATCCGTAAACGTGACGGTTTCCCAACGTACAACTTTGCAGTAGCCGTAGATGACCATTACATGAAAATCACGCACATTTTACGTGGAGACGACCATATTGCCAACACTCCAAAACAAATGATGATCTATGAAGCGTTTGACTGGGAAGCACCGACTTTTGGTCACATGACGTTGATCATCAACAGTGAAACAGGTAAAAAACTGAGCAAACGTGATGAAAGTATTCTTCAATTTATCGAACAATACCGCGAATTAGGCTACTTGCCGCAAGCGATGTTCAACTTTATTGCTTTACTAGGCTGGTCACCTGTTGGAGAAGATGAAATCTTTGATCAAGAAACACTGATTAAGATCTTTGACTCAGCACGCTTAAGTAAATCGCCTGCCGCATTTGATGCGAAAAAACTGGAATGGATCAACAATCACTACATGAAAGATGTAGACTTGGATACTGTTACGGAATTAGCAAAACCGCACTTGGTAAAAGCTGGACGTATCGAAGAAAACTTATCTGAAGAACAAGAACAATGGGTGAAAAACCTTGTCAGCTTGTATCATGAGCAAATGAGTTATGGAGCAGAAATCGTTGAATTATCTGAATTGTTCTTTACTGAAGCGCCAACTTTAGGAAACGAAGCCCGTGAAGTATTAGCTGGCGAAACCGTTCCAGAAGTCTTAGCCGCTTTTGATAAAGTATTGAGCGAAATTGAACCATTTGATGCAGAAAATGTTAAAAAAGGAATCAAAACAGTTCAAAAAGAAACGGGCATTAAAGGGAAAAACTTATTTATGCCGATCCGAATTGCCGTAACAGGACAAATGCACGGCCCGCAATTAAACGAAACGATTGAATTATTAGGACGCGATAAAACGAAGAAACATTTAGAAGAAGTTCTAAATACATTAGCGTAAAACTATACATTAAAGACAATGATAAGAAAGAGTAACTGAATAAGCGCCTTCAGAGAGTCTGTATGGGTGGAAGCAGATGACGCGAATTCAGTGAAGTGCCTCTTGGAGTTGTGGTGTCGAATCAAGTAGACACCTACCGGCTAACACCCGTTACCCTGTCCGAGATTAGTGGCTTTTTGAGCGACTAATGAAAAAAAGTGGAACCACGCCAAAGCGTCTTTTTTGTGAAAGCAAAAAAGACGCTATTTTTATAAAGATGTGGAGGACGCTTGGTAGACGCGACAAGAAAATAGGAAATGCAATAGAGGATGCCCTTTATCCTCAATTGCATTTATCTTTTTCTCGAGTGTCTAGCGACCGCAACTCGCCTAGACTGATGCGAAGTGGCCCGTTTAGCTCCGATAGAAAAAATCTAGTTTAATAAGTTTCCCCAAAAATAAATCATAAAAAAGAAAAAAAGGTGGCCAATATGCGTACTATAAGTGAAACGGTTCAAACGATAAAACAGAATGATCCCTCAGTCCGCAGTACGCTGGAGATATTCTTGACTTATCCGGGGTTTCATGCGATATTGTGGCATCGAGCAGCGTATTTTTTCTATCGGCACCAATGGTATTTGGTGGGGAAAATAATCGCGACTATTTCTAGATTTTTTACAGGAATCGAGATTCATCCAGGAGCCGTCATTGGAAAAAGATTGTTTATTGATCATGGGATGGGACTGGTTATTGGAGAAACGGCCATCATTGGAGACGATGTGGTGCTGTTTCATGGGGTAACTTTAGGCGGAACCGGAAAAGAAAGAGGAAAACGGCACCCTACGATTGGGAATAATGTCTTAATATCCGCACATACTCAGGTTTTAGGACCGATCACTATAGGAGATAACTCTAAAATCGGCGCTTCAGCAGTGGTGCTGGAAGACATCCCAAGTAATGCTACAGCTGTAGGGATACCTGCAAAAGTCGTCAAATTGAATGGTCAACGAGTAGCACACTAAACTAAACGAATTAAAATCTCACCTAAAAAGGAAGTGGTAATCCATGCTAAAAATCTATAACACGCTGACTCGCCAAAAAGAAGCATTTGTCCCTTTAGAAGAAGGCAAAGTAAAAATGTATGTTTGCGGTCCTACGGTATACAATTACATCCATATTGGAAACGCGCGCAGTACTGTAGCTTTTGATACGGTTCGCAGGTATTTGGAATATCGCGGGTATGATGTCAATTTTGTTTCTAATTTTACCGATGTAGACGATAAAATCATTCGTACAGCTCAGGAAATGAACATCACTGCTCCCGCAGTTGCTCAGAGATTTATTGATGCTTATTACGAAGACACCGCTGCTCTAGGCGTTGAAAAAGCTACAAGCAATCCTCGAGTTATGGATAATATGCCTGATATCATTGAATTTATCAACGCGTTGGTCGAAAAAGAGTATGCCTACGAAGCAAGCGGTGATGTCTATTTCCGTACGCGTAAATTTAAAGAGTATGGCAAACTTAGTGATATGTCGATCGATGATTTAGAAGTGGGTGCAAGCAATCGTCTAAATGACGAAGAAAATACCAAAAAAGAGGATCCGTTAGATTTTGCTTTATGGAAGGCTGCCAAAGCGGAAGAAATCAATTGGGACTCTCCTTGGGGAAAGGGTCGTCCAGGCTGGCATATTGAATGCTCGGTCATGGCTACTAAATACCTTGGAGATACGATCGATATCCATGCAGGCGGTCAAGACTTGGCTTTTCCGCATCACGAAAACGAAATCGCTCAAAGCGAAGCCAAAACAGGGCACCCATTTGCCAACTATTGGATGCACAATGGTTTTGTGACGATGGATAACGAGAAAATGAGCAAATCGCTTGGGAATTTTGTGTTGGTACACGATATCGTCAAACAAGTCGATCCGCAGATTTTGCGCTTTTTCATGGCTACTACTCAATATCGACGTCCAATCAGTTATAGTATGGCAACGATTGATGAAGCGAAAAATAATTTAGCTAAATTGCGTCATGCTTACGAAAATGTTGGTTATCGTTTGAAAGATGCTGTAGAATCAGTAGCAACAGATGCTGAACAAATCGCTCAATTGGATGAATTCAAGCAAACGTTTATCCGCGAGATGGATGACGACTTTAATGCCGCTAATGGGATAACCGTCGTTTACGATTTGTCTAAAACGATGAATATTTATAGTGAACAAGCAGAAGTGTCTAAAACTGTCCTAGAAGCGATGCAGAAATTGATGAGTGAATTGATGCTGATCTTCGGAATTGCCTTTGAAGAAGAAACATTGTTGGATGAAAAAGTGGAACAATTGATCGTCGAGCGCAATGAGGCTCGCGCGGCTAAAAACTTCCAACGAAGCGATGAGATTCGTGATTTATTGAAAGCAGAAGGCATTATTTTAGACGATACACCACAAGGTACTAGATGGAGAAGAGGATAACATGACTGAAAAAAATTGGGCATTATTGAACGGATTAGCATTAGCTTACGTTGGAGATGCCATTTATGAAACGTATATCAGAGATTATTTAGTGAATCAAGGGCAAACGAGACCCAACCAATTGCATCGCATGGCGACGCATTTCGTGTCCGCCAAAGCACAAGCTTTTTTGATGCATGAGATGATGTCGGCAGAATTACTTTCTGAAGAAGAAACAACGATGTTCAAGCGAGGCAGAAATGCCAAGAGCCATACATCAGCTAAAAATGCAGACATTACAACTTACCGTATTTCTACAGGTTTTGAAGCGTTGATGGGGTACTTGCATTTGTCAGGCGAAAAAGAACGGATGGAAGAATTGATCAACTGGTGTATCCAGAAAGTGGAGGAGACAAACGATGCCAAGAAATGATAAACGATCGTCAAATAGAGATCGAGATAGAAAAAAAACGACTAACCGTCGTCCTCAGCACAAACGTCCGCAACAAATTGATTCCGTAGAAGCGGTAGAGAATGAAGAGGATCGCGATTTTGTCATGGGAAGAATCCCAGCGATCGAAGTATTGAAATCAGAACGAGATATCAATAAAGTCTTTTTACAAGAAGGTCTTTCTGGCGCTAAAATGGAAGAAATCCATGGACTAGCTAAAAAACGCAAAGTACAAATTTCGATCGTGCCAAAATCAAAACTAGATTTACTAGTAGATGGACAAAACCATCAAGGTGTTGTGGTTGGAACAGCAGCTTTTGCTTACTCAACGATTGATGATTTATTTGAAGCAGCGGCTATAAAGAATGAAGACCCGTTCTTTATTTTATTGGATGGTGTGGAAGATCCGCATAATTTGGGATCAATCATGCGTACGGCAGATGCCAGCGGAGCTCACGGAATTATTATTCCTAAACGCCGTGCAGTTGGACTGACGGCAACCGTTGCTAAAGCTTCAACAGGCGCCATTGAGCACGTTCCAGTCGTTCGTGTGACCAATCTGGTACAAACCATCAAAGACTTGAAAGAACGCGGTATTTGGTTCTATGGCACAGATATGGAAGGCCAAGACTACCGCAAATGGGATGCAACATTGCCAGTGGGACTTGTTATTGGAAATGAAGGCAAAGGTGTCTCAAGGCTCGTGAAAGAGCAAATGGATGGGACTATTACCATTCCTATGACTGGTCATGTGCAAAGTTTAAACGCAAGTGTCGCAGCTGGTTTATTGATGTACGAAGTTTACCGAGGACGCAATAAACTGTAAAACAAACTAAAAGGGAAAAGAAGGGAGGTCGAGGCTATGAAGAAAGAAGTTCTGATCGTAGATGGATACAATATGATAGGCGCTTGGCCAATGTTGGAAAAATTGAAAAACCAAGATGAGATGGAAGAAGCAAGGGATTTATTGCTACATGAACTATCCAATTATGCAAAATATGAGGACATCGAAGTACGCATAGTTTTCGATGCCCAATTTGTTCCCGGAATCCAAAAAAGCTATGCAAAATATCAACTAAGTGTTATATTTACTAAGGAAGGTGAAACCGCTGACAGTTACATAGAACGGGTAGTTGGAGAAGAAAATCTGCTGATTACACAAGTGACCGTAGCGACCAGTGATTTAGCCGAACAATGGATGATTTTTCAAAAAGGTGCATTGCGTAAATCTGCCAACGAGCTGTACAAAGATTTGCAGCACTCAAAAAAATCCATCGAAAATGATGCAAAAACCTTACATAGTCAAAGTTACCGCCGAAATTCACCATGGAACCACCACCAATTAGATACGTTAGAGAAATATCGAGATCATTTAGCAGAGAAAAAGTAGGATTTTGAGAATCCCAAAAAAGAGCAGACTAAAAATGAGCTAAATAAAAATAGACGATCTAGAGCTGGAGGAAAAATAGTGAACGAAGCAGATGATTTATATAAACATTTAAGTAATGAAGAATTGATTTCTATCATAAAAGAAGGGGACTATGGTCCATTTGAAGCTTTATTTCAGCGTCATGCAGGAATGGTCCAAATTATAATCAATGATTTCTATATTAAGAGTTACGAAAAAGAGGACTTTAATCAAGAAGCAAGAATTGTTTTAAATACGACTATTCATGCCTACGATAAAGATAGATTCTGCACCTTTGGAAATTTTTTCAAATCAAATTTACGGCATTACTATATCAACTTGTTACGCAAAGACATGGCTAAAAAAAGAAGAATTGAAAAAGTTTCAGAATCATTAGACAGCTTGTTAGAAAATGGTTTTTCACCGACTTACATAAAAAATTTTTCAGGTGAAATGAACTTTCAACAAGCGTTAGAAGTAAAAGAGAATATTCCTTATTTCTATGATTCTTTATCAAAATTTGAATACAAAGTTTTTCTAAGATACATGAAAAATATGGATAAAGAAGAGATAGCACAAGAACTTCAATGTGAGGTTGCACGAGTAGTCAATGCACTAGATAGATGCAAAAGGAAATTAATAATGAATATAAAATAATTTAGTAAGCGCTTACTAATAGAGGTCTGCTCTTTTTAGTACTCTTAAATACTAAGTTAATTAAAGGCCTGTGCTACGATAGAAAAATCGTAGTACAGGCCTTTTCTATAACGGATTAATAACAGCAGGACTCATTAATTAAAGGATTGTCTTTTTTAATTAAGCGATTCATCCCATTCAACATCATCCCATTCACTGTCTTCAATAGAAGGACTGCCAACTAAATCGTTGTAAAAGGCTGCGTTGGTAGCGATCATGTATGGAGAAATCCATAAAAAGCCAATGCCTAATGTAAGAATACCAAGTAAGATCCAACCTAGAAAGCTTAGTTCCAAAAGAAAGAACCGCGCTTTGTGTCCTTGCATCAATTCCTTACTCTCCGTAATACAATCCAATGCTGAGATTTTTTCCAAATCTGGACGGTCAACGTGGTCTTTGTAAATCAAGTAAGCTTGTGAGTAAGCATATGATTTAATGATCCCAGGAATAATAAATAGTAATGCCCATAGGAAAGTAAAAAGACTTGAAATAATATAAATCAGCAATACTCCTAAAAAATACTTTTTAGAAAATACTTGGAATGCATCTTTTAATGGACGAATCTTGTAACTAGCATCGCGAAAAACATTTAAGAAAGCAAATGTAATTCCGGTAGAAATAAATGTTGTAAAAATGCCGCTGATAGTACTGCTTCCACCGCCGCTTCCGCCATCATCACCATAATATGTCCCTGTTTCGGGAGAATAACCGATCGTTTCAATGGCTATCACAATGGCAACTACTACAATTACCATAGCAACAATCATAAGTAAAGTGGGAATAAGGTTCATCAATACAGCGTCTTTCCATCTTCCACTTAACATATCACGAGCGTCTTGTTTCAATTCTGCTCTTGTTTTATACTCATTCATTATGTATAACTCCTCTTAATTGTGTTTTATTTCTCAAGACATAATATACCATAAATAACCATAAAAAACGTGTTAAATATACCGTTTCTTATACTTGATGTCTTACAGTGATTCCCTAAATGTAAACTGCCTCAGAATGAAGTAGCACCCTATAAATTTAGCATAGCCAAAATGAGAACGGAATAATGGATAGAAAAGACTTCATAAATAAGATTAAAAAAAATAAGTTTTTCCTGCCCTCCTTAACTTAGTCCTTTCATTATCTCAATATTTCCCGGGAAAGTAACGCATCTGCTGGTTTACATTTAGCAACCATTAGTTGACATCTGTATAAATAAACCAAATGCCTTTAAAAAAACCATCAATAACTGATTTCTACTCAAAGGGATTAAAAGTACAGCCTTTCTAGTTGTAAAAGAAAGTCACTTTTTTGAGAGAGTCGTAAATTCTAATGAAAATAGAAGGTTGTATTAAAATAAAAAAGCCATAAAGAGGAGGAGTAACAAATGAAATATACAGTGACAGGTGCAACCGGGCATTTAGGCAGCGGAGTCGTGGAAGAGCTGTTGAAGCAAGTGGCACCTCATGAAGTACGAGCAGCGGTTCACACCCTTACAAAAGCGGAAAATCTCAAAAAACAAGGGGTTGAAGTAACCGCTATTGAGTATTTAGATGCTGCAACCATAGTAAAGGCCATTAAAGAGACGGATGTGCTCGTTTATATCCCGAGTAAAACTTATAATGTGCTGCAGCGCATTACGGAATTTGAAAATACGTTGCAAGCAGTGGAAGAGAGCGGTATCAAAAATATCGTTTTTGTCGGCTTCATCGCGGATCAAGAAAACAATCCGTTTCAAATGTCGTCTTACTATGCGTACGCACCGAGACGCTTGGCGGGATTAGACATCCAGTATGCTGTTGTAAAAAATGCTTTGTATGCAGATCCATTGGTACCTTATTTGTCGGAATTGATTGAACGTGAAAATATTATTTATCCGGTGAAAGACCAAGCGTTGTCCTTTATTACCATACAAGACAGTGCCGAAGCGATTGCTAAAGTAGCTCTAAACACTCATTTGCGGAATAACGGGCAAGTTACTTGCTGACTCAATCGCGTAACTACGATATGGTGGCATTAAGTCAGGTGTTGAGTGAGGTGACGGGAGAAAAAATCGGTTATGAGCCAGTTTCCTTGAAAGAATTTGCGGAAATGTACAATGAAGATGGCATGGGAAGAGAGTTGGCTTCGATGTACAAAGCAGGCGGAATGGGCTTGTTGGATACCGTCACGGAAGACTTCAAATTCATTACCGGTCACGACCCGCAAGCAATGGAGTGGTTTATTCAAGAAGGCATTAAGAAGGAAAACTAAAACAGCCTCGTATTGAAGAAGTGATCTTTGGTGCGAGGCTGTTTATTACATTTTCTCAAAATTTTAAAGAATGCTTTGTGCTATTTATGGTAAATATTTTTGTGATGATCTACTTGAATAGCCGACACAATCATTTTGTCATCTTGGATGTCTAAAAGTACTCTATAGTTGCCAATTCGATAACGCCAATAACCAGAGCGATTGGCGGTCAGTCCTTTACCTAGCTTTCTCGGATCATCTATTCCATCGATGTGTTGATATAGCCAACTCGTGATGAGACAAGATTGAAACTGATCCATTTTTCTGAGTTGTTTTTGGACATTTTTTGTAAAAAGCAGTTTATACGGCATCAGAGTTCTCCAAATTCATCTAAAATCTCAGACATCGAAACTGTTTCTCTACCGGATTCTATCCATCTTTTGCGGGAAATTTCGGCAATCTGCTTGTCGTATTCATCTTCTAATAGTTCCATAGAATATTTTTTCATTAAATCAGATAAGGTTATTCCATAAAACTCTGCCATGTATTCCAACCATTCTTTTTCTTCATCTTTTACACGGATAGTGATCATTGCCATCGAAAACACCTCTTTTTTTTTACTGTATTACAAAGCAATACAGGAGTAAAGAGGACGGCCTTCAATATGTTCTATTAAGACCAGTAAGTGAATTTATAGTCCACTTGTGTCATAAAAGATAGATTCTCCCAATGTTTGAATTCTACTCCCACATGGTTATATCGCCAGCTCCCAACTTGGTCACAGTCGCTAAAAGAAGCATAATCGCCACCTGAAATAGTGTCACTATTGGATAGTAAGAGCGGAACTGGGCAAATCTGCCTTGTAGGAGTAGCAGGACAACAGTCGATGGTACAATAAATATTTTGATCATAATTAACAAATACATACTGCTGAATGAAGGTCTCCCACCTAGCAGGTAATTGTTTAGCAGAATCTTTAGTCAGTACTCTAAAACTGCCATCGCATTCATCTTTATAGTTGAGTATACTATCGTTATAGCGTTGATATCTATGATTGTATTTTTCAGGGAAATCGGTCGCATAATCCCCACTATTAAATACGCAATCCCCTTTCCACTCATTTGCTAGTAAATGGAGCAATTCATACAAATAACTTTTTCCCATAAAACAGTGTTCAAACATTTTTCCTCCTGCATCATATTGAAGCGGATCGAGCATCAATTTTTTGTCTGCATTTAATATCCAATAATCTTGTCCCATATTATCACCTCAAATTTTTGTCTTTCTCTATAACTGTACGCATTTTTTATCTGTTTTATTTTTCTGCACAAAAAAAGATGTCCATGAATTTTAACTCATGAACATCAAAAGCATCATTTAGTTTTAAACAGTCACCGTCTCAGAAAGTTCTTCCACAGCTCTCATCGCATTAAACACCATTTCTTTCGTGACATCTGGAACAGCCAAGTTAAAGGTTTCAGCATCTGAAGCCGCAAATTCGGCGATTCTTTCTGCTTTCTCCAATAAATAGTCTTCCACTCCGAAGTCAGCTAAACGGTGAGGGAAGTGGTTTTCTTTATAGAAAGGCAGTAATCTCAGAGCTTCTTCTGCATCTCCGGAAGCCCATAATTGCACCAGTACTCCATAAGCTACCTTGACCCCGTGTTCGTAAGCATGAGTTTCGGGAACCAAGGACATCCCGTTATGAACTGCATGAGCCCCCGCCATGCGGCCGTATTCTCCAGCAAATCCGCCGACTGTTCCGGCAATAGCTACAACAGCTTCGGCAACACGCTTAAACGCAGCGGTCACTTCACCGTGTTCCATGCTGGCTAAAGCTTCTTGACTGTCGGCAAGCAACAGTTCTTGTGTCACTTTAGCGGTTTTCAGCCCAACTTCCACCATTGCTGGCAGATCTCCTTCGACGTGACGAGTGATGCCTTCTGCTTCGTACCATTTTGCCAATGTATCTCCAATTCCGCCCATGAAGTATTTTTGAGGCGATTCGATCAGCAAATCTAGGTCCATCAAACAAAGCGTAGCGGCTTTCTCGTAATAGTCGACCACATTAAATGAGTGATCGGGATGATAAACAGCGGATAGCGGAGTGTAAGCTGCACAAGTTCCTAAGACTGTCGGAATGGTCATGTATTCGACCTGCAGCAGTTCAGCTGTGCCTTTTGCGGTATCCAATGCTCGGCCGCCGCCGATTCCGACTACACAATCCGTTCCTTGGATTAATTTGGACAGACGTTCCATATCTTCATGGGAAGCTGTGCCATCGTAGCGATATACCGGCAAATCCAGCGAACCAGGATAGTGCTTTTGAAAAGCTGCATAAGACAACTCTCCCGTAATCACAACGGGTTTTTGAAAAGCCGTCAGCTTCCCGTCTAAATACTTTAAAGCTCCTGATTCACTCAAAAATTGACCTGGTCCTGGACGAACAACTTGACTCAAACGCATGTAGCATTCCTTCTTTCTATTTTTTTAAGATTCCGCAACGACTGTTGCAACTGGTTCTTCAGTGTGTGTTTCTGCTTGATGTTTATGGCTCATAAATGAGGCAAATAAAGTCCCAAATAAGGTATGGACAATGGTTCCTGCTGCACCAGCTAAAGCGGCAGCAGGACTAAAGTGAGCTAAACCTAAACTCCCAGCAAGACCAGTATTTTGCAACCCAACTTCAACGGCGACCGCTCTCGTAGCAGGGCGATTGAATTTGAATAATTTTGAAACAGCATAACCAATAGCGTAGCCAGATAAATTGTGCAACCAAACAATCAAGAACATAATCATCCCGGTTCCTAATAAGGTTTCTGAATTGACCGAAACGGTTCCGCCTAAGACGACTAAAACAGCGGTAGCAGATAAGGAAGGTAAGGCGGTTTCTACTTTAGCGACGTGCTGGGCGAAGAAGTAGCTGAGCACCAATCCGGCAATGATAGGGACCAGAACGACTTGGATGATGGATAAAAACATAGTCCAAAAGCTGATTTCTAAATATGCTCCGCCATAGAAAGATAAGAACAAGGGGGTAAGTAAAGGAGCTAAGAGAGTAGATACAGAAGTAGCAGCTACAGACAACGGTACATCACCTTTTGCTAAATAAGTAATCACGTTAGAAGAGGTTCCCCCAGGCACACACCCCAATAAAATCAGCCCTAATGCCATTTCAGCCGGAAGCTGGAAAAATTTAGCCAATAAATAAGCGGACAGCGGCATAAAGGTGAATTGCAAAAAAGTAACCAGCAGCATCATCCATGGTTTTTTAAAAACTGCTGCGAAATCAGCTGGTTTCATTGTTAATCCCATGGTAAACATGACGATTTGCAAAAATAATGTCGTATAAGAACTGGCCCATAAAAAAGAGTGCGGTAAGAATAACGCTAGTGCGGCCACAGCAACAACGATTAAAGCCAAATATTTATTGTAAAGATGATTGAATGTGTTAAAGAACTTCATATGAATTCCTCCTAGGGTATGTTATCTGGTGGTTTTTTTCGATAAGTTAAAATATCAATGTCACTTTCCATAGTGCTCACTCCTTTCGAGAAAATAAAAAGGCCACCCATTCAATTAAAATGAATGGGTGGCCTAAGTCCCATTCAGCTAAGTAGCATGAAGAGGACTTAAACGACTGTAAAAAAACTCTCTTACAGTGTCTAAATCCTCTTCTTAATAATAATAGCTGCTTGGCTGAACATTGGTTTCATGGACGATGTTCCTCTCATAAGTTGGTGATGAAAGAATAACATTGAAAAATGAAAGAGTCAACACTTTAATCTCATTTATTTATCATTTATGTTTCGAGCGTAAAGGAAAAGTAGATAGTATTTAGTGAGATTCTATTAAAAAAAACCACTTTATTTAGAAATATTTCAATATAGACTACTTTTTTACTTCATATAATGAATAAAAGACGAGCAGCAAATATTTATCTAACCTACCAATCTTATTTTATGCCTCACAGGTAAGGTTAAATCCATTTACCTGACTTATCGATCTTATTTTAGACCTCACAAGTCAGATAAAGTCGATTTATCTGACTTGTGAGGTTTATTTTTCTTCTTGCAAGTCAGATTTATCTTTCAATAGTTTTATTATCAGGTATTTAAAGAACACAACTAAGTTGAAAAAAGTTCTTTGCCAACGGTATAAGATAAAGTATTTGATTTTTATTCATATCAATTGACAGTACAAAGAAAAAGACTACTATTTGAGATGTAAAGCAAGTAGAAAATTGTTCAATGCACTCTGATTTAAAGCCGAACTCTGTTAACGACACGTTGGTGAAAAGTAAGGAGGTCAAAGAATTGAAAGTTGTCAAATTGTTATTGTTTTTTACCCATATAGTTGTCGGGATTTTTGCTGTATTGGGTGGTTGGACAGCTGTTTCAATTCCGGAAAGTCCATTTGGCATCTCAACAGACCTGTTGGCTAACTCGCCATTTGATAATTTCTTTGTTCCAGGAATTTTATTATTGGTGGCAATTGGTTTGGGTCAACTATTCAGCGCAACTTTCTTTTTCTTTCGTTCGCGTTACCAAGGTTACATCAGCGGATTTTTTGGCGGTGTGCTGGTTATATGGTTGGTGGTACAAGTCATCATGTTACAAATTATAGAGCCTGTGCATCTCATTACTTTCGGGTTTGCCATCGTGCAATTGATTTTGTCAGCGGTGCTTGTGACTAAAAGAAGACTTTTATCTGCAAATAAGGGAAGGAAACTGGTAGAGTAGAGAGTAGAGGTGTAATAAACCATTTAGATAAAAAATCAGATGAAAAAAGAAAGTATCGGTCAACATAGAACGTAAACAAACCGAAGATTTTACAATTGTCATGGAGAACGTACACTATTCTTCTCCGCAACAGTTTTTTGAAACCAAAATTTTATTTGCAGTGAAAGGTACTGCAGAAGTATCTTATGAAGGAAATAAAGTAAGGATAACATCAGGAGATACGGTATTCGTCAATCGGAATAAACGTTAGGTCGTGACGGGCGATGAAGACTGTATGTTGATTACACTAAGTATTACAAGTCACTTTTTTGCGTTGTATTACAAAAAATATTTTCAAAGTGCATTCCAGTTTTTTTCTGACGAGCACAATAGCTGGAGAGACAGAACGAGTCGGCAACTATACCATGTCTTATCCGAAATGATTATTGAAATTTACCGTGATGAGGAAAACAGTGATTTAGTTTTGCAAAGCAATATATATCAGATCATGCTGATCATGACTCGTTTCTTCAGAAAAGGTATCGCCGAATGGAGCGGAACGGAAGCCGGTGATGAGAGAGTCACTCGTATCATTCAAAAGATTGAAGAACGCTACCGCGATTCGTTGACATTGTCGGATGTAGCAGAGGAAAAATTTCTCTCAATTTCTTATTTATCACGTTACTTTAAGCAAATGACAGAAAACGAAGATGCGTACCAAATCATTCTATTTAATGAGCGCCGCTTTAACCCGCAATATTCTACAGATTAATTATTTGTATAGTCCCGTAATAAAGAACTGCATTTTCACTTAACCGGTTTGCACAAAGGAAATTACCAAATTCGTATGTTCCGCTTTGATAATGAAAATGGCGGATTATATAGAAATTGGAGAAAACTGAGTAGTTATTATGGCATTGATAATGAGATTATTGATTACATTCTGCATTTGTCTCGTCCGGCAATTGAAATGGTAGACGAATACATCGAGGATGAGTGATCATTTTCAGCTTAACTATCTAGAAACGCCATTCATTTTGTAGAAATGCGGAAAGTTATTGAGTAAAAAGAAGGGATGTAAAAATTATGACCTTTATTTTTTACATTCAATCGCTTATCCCTAAGACAGAGGTAAAAAACTAATTCGAAAATGATAAGAAGAAGCATAGTAATAAATTGCAAAAGTCCTATAATGGGTACTGTTGAAGCGAACAAGTCCTTCACAGCAATAAAATGTAACTAACACATAAGTAAAAAAACAGGAGGTAATGAATTATGGCAGAACAATCCGTAAAAACAGAATTGATGCAACGCTTAGATGAGAAAAAAGACCGTATGTTCGGAATTCGTCGTTATTTACATGCTCATCCAGAACTATCTTTTAAAGAAGATAAGACGGCTAAATACATTCAAGATTTTTATCAAGGTAAAGATTGCGTCATTCGTACAAATGTCGGCGGGAATGGAATCGTTGTAACCATTGATAGTGGGAAACCTGGTAAAACGATCGGTATTCGTGCGGATTTTGATGCACTTCCAATTACTGAAGAGACAAACTTACCATTTGCTTCACAAAATCCTGGTGTGATGCATGCTTGCGGTCATGATGGACATACAGCTTACATGATGATCCTTGGAGAAACATTGATCGAAATGAAAGACAAACTAGAAGGTAAAGTCGTTATTCTTCACCAACACGCAGAAGAAGTGCCGCTAGGTGGAGCTGTCAGTATGATTGCAGATGGAGCATTGGATGGAGTGGATAATGTATTTGGTATCCATGTCATGTCTGAAATGGAAACAGGCAAAATTTTCTACCGACCTGGTAACGTTCAAACTGGATGTTCTTACTTTAAAATAACCATCAATGGAGTTGGAGGACATGGCTCTTCGCCTCATAAAACAAAAGACGCTATTATGTTGCAGCAAGCCACTTTGTAGTTGCTTTGCAAACCATAGTCAGTCGTGCATTGAGTCCATTTGATGTGGGTTCGATCACTATCGGAAACTTTGATGGCAAAGGTTCATCCAATGTTATCAAAGATAAAGTAATTCTTGAAGGCGACGTTCGTTCTATATCTGATGAAGCACAAGAGACTATTGAAAGAGAGATTCGTGCGAAGTTAAATGGAATCAGCACTATGTTCGGTGTAACATATGATCTAGATTACAAAAACGACTGCCCAGTTTTGTACAATGATCCTGAAACGACAGAATTTGGTATCAAGGTGTTGAATAACACAGATATTCCTGAACTAACAGGTGTAGAAATGTGTGAACCACAGCCACCTTCAGAAGATTTTGCTTACTATGCGAAAGAACGTCCAAGTATGTTCTTCTACGTTGGAGCAACTCCTGAAAATGGAAAAGCATATCCTCACCACAATCCAAAATTTGATATTGATGAAAAATCACTCATGATCTCAGCAAAAGCAATGGGATCTATTGTAGTCGATTATTTGATAGGGAAGTAACATGTATGATGGAACAAGAGTTTAAAGGTGATAATAAATTAATCGCAGGTATTGTAAGGGGCATTTTGACTTTTTGGTTGTTCACACAAACGATGTTAAATATTTGACCAGACGTTCAAAATGATTTAGCCATTTCAGCTGGTGTATTGATTATTTCAGTTAGTATAACACCATTGTTCTCAGGTATGTTTATGGTTGGAGCAAGAAATCTTGCTGATCGTATCGGTCGTGTAAAAATGACCAATATAAAATGAGCTGAAATAACGCTAGCGAATTTTCATTTACCAACGTCAAATAATTTACAGCCGCCATAGTGCAATACATTGAGCTACTTTAAACGTCCTTTTACAAATAGATAAGAAAAAACTTGTTTTTATAAAATAAGTTGTGTACAATATAATTGTGCACAACCGAATTAGGAGGAAAAGAACATGGAAG
Source organism: Desemzia sp. FAM 23990 (assembly GCF_045528485.1). Lineage (NCBI taxonomy): Bacteria > Bacillati > Bacillota > Bacilli > Lactobacillales > Carnobacteriaceae > Desemzia > Desemzia sp. FAM 23990. The sequence continues at coordinate 107,445 of NZ_JBGQQW010000002.1, read as the reverse complement.
GAAATCATTTTTTATTGGAAGAGCAGCTTTGTTTTTCAACTTATGCTTTATCAAAACAGTTTACCAAGTTTTATCGTCCGGTTTTAGATCCTTATTTTCTTACATATCCTCAATATGTAGCCTTACTTGCGCTTTGGGAAGAATCAAACCAAAGTGTGCAGGATTTAGGAAAACGCTTGGGGTTGGATAGCGGAACTTTAACACCGATGTTAAAAAGAATGGAAACCGGGGGCTATATTACTCGAAATCGTAATCCGGAAGACGAAAGAAAAGTAATGGTCGTCTTAACAGACAAAGCGTATGAGATAAAGGATGAGTTAACGAAAAAGGTTTCTGACTGTTTAGATCTTCTGCATTTGGAAGAAAAAGAGTACTTTGATTTATTGGAACGCATCAATGCTTTGACTAAAACATTAGGAGGAATAAATAATGACTGAATCAAAAGTAATGTACCAAGCAAAGGCAATCAACACAGGTGGACGTGAAGGAGAAAGTCACTTACCAGATGGATCTTTCTCAGTTAAAGTGTCTACACCGAAAAAAATGGGTGGACCAGGCCAAGGCAGCAATCCAGAACAATTATTTGCTTTAGGATACAGCGCATGTTTCCATTCCGCATTAGAAGTTAAAATGAAAGAAGCAAACGTTGAAGCTAAATCGGAAGTAGCCACAGAGGTTACGTTAAACAGCGACCCAACAGATAATGGTTTTAAATTGTCTGTTGTCATGGAAGTGGCGATTGAAGGAAAGAGTCTTGAAGAAACAAAAGAGTTAGCTGAAAAAGCTCATGCATTTTGTCCTTACTCAAAAGCCGTTCAAAATAATATTGAAGTAGAAGTAAAAGCAGTAGAATTTAAATAAAAATAAAAATAAATATGCAACAGGCACCCAGCAGTTAAACAAACTGTCGGGTGCCTGTTTTTATGTGCTGTAAGTTAATTTACAATATCAAAGCCAAAGCTCCTGTCATAAGAATCAACGAAATCAAGATACTACTGGAAGATAAAAAACCAGAAAGAGAGGGTTTATTACCGTAAACGACCATGTTGATGGTGGAAACAGTCCCGATTGGTGCTAGTGCCAATAAAACTAAAGATAACCGAACAATGTCTGGTAACGGCAACACAAAGTAAAAGACTAACGCTAGTAAAATCCCTAAAGTATAGCGGGTAAACAGCAATTGAATCACTTTTCTCAAATCTATCCGAGGAATATTAAAATCCAAATAGAGCCCAATCATAAACATCGACAAGAAAGCATTTCCGCTGGCAAAAAGATCAATAACTGAGAGGACATTTTCAGGAATGGTGAAGTTGATCAGTGCTAATAGAATCATAATGATATAAGTCGAAAAAGAAGGAGAGCGGAAAAGACGGAAAATAACTTCTTTAGGACCTCTTTTTCCGCGATGTTGCCCCAACATTTTATCTGCCAACAAGGGAGTCCCGCCAAACAGCATTAAAGCATTCCCAGAATCAAAACTGCCGATAAACGGAATAGCTTCGGGAAAGAACCCTTGTACAAAAGGGATCGTGAAATTTCCGATATTATAACCAGCCTGACTAAACATCATCAAGGCCTGATCTGCTGTTTGTCTTTTTCGCCAAATCAATCCTCCAATAGTAACCAGCCCTATATTTGTTAATAACCCTAAAGCAATCATCATTATCAAGGTGCTGGTTATTTGCACCCCGTTAAAACCTAATATAATAGTGGCTGGCAATGTTAAATTTAAAATAATTTTAGAAATTGTGTGCCCATCTTTTTCTTCTAACAATCCTTTTGTTTTAAAAAGATAAGCAACTAAAATCACACTTAAGAAACTGATTGCTTGCGTAAGTACAGCACCCACTAATATTTCAACTCCTTTTTCCAGTAATAAAAACCTTTTAGAGTCATCTTACAGGAAGAAAAAGAAAATTCCTATTAGAACTTTTTGTACAATAGTTATTAAGTACAATGTTGTCTTTTATTGGAAATCAATCGTTAGTGAAAAATAAAAAATGCACTTACTATTTGTTACTTTAACTGTTTGTTTTTTCTGGTCCAAAAAATGTATGTAAAAATATTGAAAACATTGAACTGAATGAGCTCTCTGAAAAAATTAACTATTTTTATAATATTCGTTATGTTTATTGTGATTTTTTTATTTTAAAAGACTATTTCTCCTTTATGCTTTTTCCTGTGAGCATTTTTGTTTTGGAAAAAACACTTGTGTTACTTTTTATTTAGAAAGCGGTTTTTTTTATATTCAATTTTCTTGAATGATTACCGCCTAAGTTTGCAGGTTGTTGTTTGGGGCAAAAACTGGTCGCTATAGGTGAAAAAATAGAAGGAATAAGAATATGAGAAGAAAGTCGTACGATTACAGAAAGAAAATGGACAATAATAGAAAGATACATAGACAAAAAATTAAAAGAATGGTTGCATCTTCAGCAGTAGCGTCTGCGCTAGTTTTCCAGCCATTCGTTCCTGTTATTCAAAATGGACAGTTGATAGGATTTGCAGAAGATACAGCTTCAGCTGCGACTTTGGCGGAAGTTGGGTTGTTAAGAGATGTGGCTGTTAGTGGGAGTCTAGGAAATCTAGAAGGAACTGGTCCTTATAATTTGAATTTATCGTTAACAGGAACTGGATTAGCAGATGTTGAGTTAGTTAATCCACAAACAGTAGCGGTGTTTCACGCACCAGAATTAGCAGGAGATTTAATAGAAAACAATCCAACCGCACAAGTTAACGTAGAACTATTGCCTATTAATGCTTCTTCTATTCCAGGACTAGGAAATGCTTTAGACGGGATAACTGGCAACTTAAATTCAGTTGTTGGTGATTTAGTATCTGCAGTAGATGTCATATTAAGTAATCCCCTTACTTCGCCTCTAATAGATGTTCAAGGACTAGATGAACTTGAGGGAGCTTTAGCTGCATTAAATAATTTAGATAGTACGGTTTTTAATATTCTTGAGTACAATGCCACTGCTCCTGCTGTTGTGAATACGGAGGATGGAATTGTTACTGTCGATTTTTCTGAAGGTCTAGGAAATCATTTAAATTCAGCGGTTAATGATGTTGTAGAACCCTTACTGCAAGATGTAGCAGATGCTATTGAGAATTTAGACATTGAGTTGTTGAGTGGAACAATAAGCGTTCCGTTAGCTCCAGTTCAAGCTTTGTTACAGCCAGTGTTAGATCTAGTTAATAATATAGCAGATGGTACAACAAACTTAACTAGTGGCTTAGTTTCTGCACAAGTTATAGGTAGAACTACTGTCTCAGTAGATGTTGCAGTAGAACGAGATACTGATGCTACTGGCTTAGTTTCTATTTCCGGTTCAGCGATTAACGCGGGTACTAATGTGATTGATGCTGAGTTATTAAGCGATCTAGATGGTGTAACCCAAGTTGCATTTCCAGCAGATACGACCGCACCCGAAGTGCCAATTGTAAACGAAGTAACCAGTGAAGCAACAGAAGTCACCGGGACAGCAGAACCAGGTTCGACAGTTACAGTGAATTTGCCAGGCGGTGTAACAACGATAGGCACTACAAATGAGGAAGGCGCATTTTCTGCCCCAATTCCAGAAGGCGTGGATTTAGTTGGTGGGGAAACATTGACTGTTATAGCAACAGACGAAGCGGGAAATCCGTCAGATCCAGCAACTGTTAACGTAGTAGATACAACTGCACCAGAAACACCAACTATTGACCGAGTGACCACAGATTCGACAGTAATTACAGGAACAGCAGAACCTAATTCGAATATCACAGTGACTTTACCAAACGGTCAGAAGATAGTGGGAACGACGAATGCAGACGGTGTGTACTCTGCATCCATTCCAGCAGCTATAGATTTAATGGGTAATGAAACGATAACTGTTGTAGCGGCAGATGCAGCAGGTAATGAATCTGGTCCAGCAACCACCGTAGTAGTAGACCTATTAGATGAAACACCACCAGCAGCTCCGGACGTGAATGAAGTAACCAGTGAAGATACCGAAATCACAGGAACAGCAGAACCGAATTCAACGGTTACAGTTGAATTTCCAACTGGGGAAACAGCTGAAGGAGTGACAAACGCAGGAGGAGCATTTACCGTAGCTATACCAGAAGAGGTAGATTTGGTAGGTGGCGAAGAACTTCTATTAGTAGCGACTGACGTTGCAGATAATGATTCCGACCCAACGGCAGTTACAGTCACAGATGCCACAGCACCCGCAGCACCAATAATTGATCCAGTAGGTGATGATGTGACAGAAATTACTGGAGAAACCGAACCAGGATCAGCTGTCACTGTTACCTTGCCTGATGGTGAAGAAGTTACAGAAACAACTGATGAGGATGGTAACTTTGTAGTAACACTGCCAGAAGGTACAGAACTAGAAGTAGGCGATATTCTGACAGTGATTGCGACAGATGAAGCTGGGAATGCTTCCGATGCTGCGGAAGTAACGGTAGAAGATTTATCTCTTCCAGTTATTTCAGAAATTGAAGATTTAAGTGCCTTAGAAAAACAACCTATCACAGATATTGTAGTGGAAGTTAACGAAGAGAGTGAAGTTACAACAGCTGGCTTGCCATCAGGCTTGAGTTATGATGAAGCGAGTGGGTTAATCACAGGCACATCAGTCATTGAAGAGTGGGGTACAGAAGAAGAGGAACGTCCATTTACAGTTACCGTTACAGCAATCGATCCAGCAGATAATGCAGGCACTGAGGAGTTTGTCTTAACCATTCAACGTGATACCGATGGAGACGGGATTCCTGATATAGAAGATACAGACGATGACAATGATGGTGTAAGTGACGGCGACGAAGAAGATGCAGGAACAGAACCAAAAGATGAAACAGATTTCCCGGAAGATATTGATCCAGATACCACAGCACCAATTGTTACAGCAATTGATGATATTACAGTTATAGAAGGGCTGGATATTGAAGACATTGGGGTAGAAACGGATGATGAAACTAGTGTAGTCACAGTAGATGGCTTACCAGCAGGTTTAGACTTTGATGCAGAAACGGATAGAATTTTTGGAGCTCCTGTAATTGAAGATTGGGAAGCAGATGAAGAAGAACGGACAGTCGATGTTAGTGTTGCCGCTATGGATCATTCTGGAAACGAGTCAGAAGCTGAAGAGTTTGCCATTACGATCCAACGCGACACAGATCGCGATGGGATTCCAGACAGTGAAGATGAAGATGATGATGGAGACGGATTTACTGATGAGGAAGAAATCGAAAATGGAACAGATCCAAAAGATGAAACAGACTTCCCAGATGTTATTGCACCAGATGCACCAGTTATTGAAGGTATAACTAGTGAAGATACTGAAGTAGCAGGATCGGCAGAACCAAATTCAGAAGTCATTGTTACTTTACCAAATGGAGATACAGTGACTGGTATAACAGATGAGAATGGTAATTTTGTAGTAGTATTGCCTGAAGACCTAGATTTAACGGGCGGAGAAGTATTAGAAGTAGTGGTAGTGGTAGTTGATGAAGCTGGCAACACTTCTGAGGTAACACCAATTACAGTCAGTGACATGACTGCTCCAATTATTGTAGAAGTCGAAGATCAAACAGTTGTGGAAGGTTTACCAATTGAAGACATCGAAGTCGTCGTAGAAAATCCAGGCGAAGAAGAAACACCATCTGTAGTCTCAGAATTACAGGCCTTCAGTTTGATTCAACCATTTGCAGCACCTATACAATCAGTAGGAGTTGTTGACTTGCCAGATGGAGTTTCATTTGACCCAGAAACTATGGTGATTAGTGGTACTCCGGTTGTGAGTGACTGGGCAGCTGATGAGGAAGAGCGTGACTTTGTGGCAACAGTTGTTGCTAGAGATGCAGCGGGGAATGAAGCTGCAGATACGTTTACGATCACTGTCCAACGCGATACGGATGGAGATGGAGATCCGGATGTGACGGATCCAGATGACGACAATGATGGAGCAACAGATGAAGAAGAAATCGAAGCAGGAACAGATCCAAAAGATGAGACAGATGTTCCAGAAGATGTAGATATGGTAGCTCCAGTAATTTCAATTATTGAAGATCTGACAGCTATAGAAAATCAACCTATTGAAGATATTTTGGTAGAAGTTAATGAACCAAGTGCAGTAGTCGTAGATGGTTTGCCTTCAGGAGTTTCATTTGATGAAGAAACAGGGCTTATCAGTGGGGCTCCCGCGATTGGAGATTGGGCTGCAGGAGAAGAAGAGCGTGGATTTGAAGTAACAGTCACAGCAACGGATGCAGCAGGTAATGAATCGTCTGAAACGTTCGCATTTGTGGTGCAACGCGATACAGATGAAGATGGTGATCCAGATGTAACGGATCCAGACGATGACAATGATGGAGCAATCGATGAGGAAGAAGAGCAAGCCGGAACGGATCCGAGAGATGATAATGATACTTCAGATAATACAAATGGTGGTATCAATGATCCATCTGATGGCAATAATCAAGGTGGAGACAACGGTTCTTTCAGTGGAGATGGTCAAGACCAAGCTACACTTCCACAAACAGGGGAATCTCAAAACATCTTCACTATGATCAGCGGATTTGTAATGGCCTCTCTTGGTGCAGTAATGCTAGCATTGAAAAAGAAAAAAGGGTTGAACAAAAAGAAATAAAGTCAGTAGATAGTATGATAACTTAATGCAAATACAATCAGGAGGCAAAACTCAGGAATTAAACCACCTTGTTTTGTCTCCAAATTGTTATTTTATGGCAGAAGTGAAAGTAAGTGAGCGTGAATATGAAAAAGAGGACAGAGAAGAAAAAAAATAAGAAGCAGTGGCTCAATGGAGTATGGATTATTTTACTAATTGTCGGACTATTGTTGATATTTAGCGGCCCTATTAAGAATTGGATGATCTCTAATGGTTCGCAATCATTAACGGTTGACTCGATCGATGCTAGTACTATAGAAGAAAATTATCAAAAAGATGCAGATTTTGAGTTTGATGAGGTCCAAATGCTGGATTTAGAAACAGCAGCTCTAGCCCAATTCAATAGCGACCAAATCAATGTCCTTGGCGGGATTAGTATACCTAGTGTAGGACTCAATTTGCCTATTGGAAAAGGAACTTCTTCCTACACCTTAGCTTTGACAGCGGGGACGATGAAAGAGGAGCAAGTCATGGGTGAAGGAAACTATGCTTTAGCAGGACACTATATGGAGCGTTCTGATCTACTGTTTAAGCCGTTATATAGAGTGGAGTTAGGAGACGCGGTATATTTGACCGATCTTAGTTTCATCTATGAATACGAAGTAGCAGAACAACGTATGATTGAAGCGACTGAAGTCAGTGTGTTGAATGATGTTTCAGGTGAAACAACGCTCACATTGATTACGTGTGATGAAGATGGTGTAGCTCGATTATTAACGGTAGCTGATTTTGTTCAAAAAGTTCCCGTGGAAGAGGCTTCTGCTGAAATGATAGCGGCTTTTGATTTAGACTTGAGCATTCGTTCTCGCTAATAGGGAAAAAATCCTACTAACTGAAATATACTAATACAAAAAGCTTCTCGAAAATGTACACTCCCGAAACTATGAATGATTTGATTCAATAGTGGGAGTGTATTTTTTTCTATTTATTTGGCAACCCTGCTGTCATCTAAGCCTCCACTCATACTTACTAAAGTCTGTGTAATCTGTTGCCTTACTTATGGAACTCAAAATCAGTACGACAAGTCAGGTAACTCTTCGTTACCTGACTTGTGGAGGTGAAAATTTAGAGTATAAGTCAGGTTTCTCTCTTTTACCTGACTTATGAGCACCAGAATATTTCCGACAAGTCAGGTAAAGACCCTGCATCTTGTATCTTGCTGTTGCTCTGAATTTCAGATCTGCGCTAATCTTAGATGTTGACAATAAGAAAAGGCAAAAGCAACAGTTTACCAATAAAAAAGAATGTTACGCTTTCGCTCCTTTAAGAAAGCGTAATATTCTTTTTTATTTAGGCTGGTAAAAATCATTTGTTGTTCTAGTGTCATTTTTGCGCATATAGTCTAGCCCATGATAGTAAAAAAGATTTTCTTGTATTTAAAGGAATGGAAGGGGAATCATTGATTTGTTGGGTTATTTATATGAAAAAAGACTTGCATCAGGAAATAAAAAGGTGCATAATATTTGTTAGTGACCTAACAGTTCGGAACCTAACAGTTCGGAACCTAACTAGATAAAATGAACTATTTTTGATGATTAAAGGGAATATAAATGAATTTAGTGGAGGGGGAAGGAAAGTGAGAGAATTTCAAAATTTCGTTAGTTTCTCACTGCAAGCTACCAGTCATCAAGTCAAATGGCTAATGGCTGCGAGGATGTCAACTATTTTAGATGATAACAGTAATATGATGCAATCTAGGATTGTTGGTTATATATACAATAACAAGGAAGAAGACATTTTCCAAAAAGATATAGAAGAGTTGCTGAAAATTCGACGTTCTACTGCGACAGGTATCTTGAATACGTTAGAAAAAAAGGGACTGATTCATCGGGTTCCTGTTAACTATGATGCTCGTCTAAAAAAATTGGTGATCACTCCAGCTGGAATTATATTTTCAGAAAAAGCTGTAAAATGTATTCATGATGTTGAAAGCCAAGTACGTTCTGGTTTAACTGAAGAAGAAATAGAAGCTTTTTTTAATACATTGAATAAAATAAAAAAAAATATCGAGGATATTGAATAAGAAGTAAGGGAGTTTATATATGATACAGTTGTTAAAATACTTAAAAGCTAAAGATTGGGGAATCGTCTTTATGATTTTCCTGTTTATTGTTGGTCAAGTCTTTTTGGATTTGAAATTACCAGATTATATGTCTGAAATCACTGTTATGGTTCAAACACCAGGTAGTGAAACCAGCGATATTATCCAAACAGGTGGCTACATGATGTTATGTGCCCTAGGAAGTTTGATCGCTGCTATTATTGTGAGCTTTTTTGCCACTAGACTAGCTGCTTCTTTTGCAAAAAATTTAAGAGAAAGATTGTTTGATCAAGTAGAAGGTTTTTCAATGGAAGAAATTAATGGATTTTCAACTTCCAGCTTAATTACTCGTTCAACAAACGATATCACCCAAGTTCAAATGTTTATTGCAATGGGAATGCAAATTCTGTTCAAAGCTCCTATTATGGCTATTTGGGCACTCACTAAGATTTCCAATAAAAACTGGCAATGGACAGCTGCAACAGGAATTACAGTAGTGGCTTTGCTAGCTGTTATTGGAGTTGTAATTGCGTTGGCTCTTCCACGCTTCAAACGTATCCAAACATTAACGGATAATTTGACAGCAGTAACGCGTGAAAACTTGACGGGTATTCGTGTTGTCCGTGCCTATAATGCTGAAGACCATGAAGAAAGTAAATTTGAGACAGCGAATACGGCCTTGAATAAAAATTACTTATTTACGACTCGTACAATGGCTTTAATGGCACCAAGTATGACAGCTGCAATGAATGGATTAAGTTTGGCAATTTATTGGATTGGTGCGTATTTGATTAATGATACGCTGGATATGATGGCGCGCATCACAATTTTTAGTGATATGGTCGTCTTTTCATCTTATGCGATTCAAGTAGTCATGTCATTTGTGATGTTGACTTTTATTTTTATTCTTTTACCAAGAGCGCAAGTTTCTGCTAACCGGATCAATGAAGTATTGACTACCGCTTCATCAATCAATGATGGAACAGTTACAGAAGGAAAAGCGCATTTAGAAGGTGAAGTTGAATTCCGCGGGGTAAGTTTTAAATACCCTGATGCTTCTGAATATGTAATTAAAGATATCAACTTTGTAGCGCATAAAGGAGATACAGTTGCCTTTATTGGATCAACAGGTAGCGGAAAGAGTACGATTTTGAATCTTATACCTCGTTTTTATGATTCAACAGAAGGAGAAATTTTGGTGGATGGCGTAAACGTTAAAGAGTATACGCAAGAAGCTTTACGCAATAAAATCGGATATGTTCCGCAAAAATCTGTCTTGTTCAGCGGCACAATTACATCGAATGTGGCATTTGGAGACAATGGTAAAGGTTCTATCTCAAAAGAGGCTGTTAAGCATGCAATCAATGTAGCCAAAGGGACTGATTTTGTTGAAAAAACAACCGATACGTATGAAGGTCATGTGGCTCAAGGCGGAAACAACTTCTCAGGTGGTCAAAAACAACGTTTGGCCATTGCTAGAGCGATTGCTCGTGATCCAGAGATTTTTATTTTCGATGATTCATTCTCTGCTTTGGACTACAAAACAGACCGCGAATTGCGTTCTCAATTGAAAGAAGAAGCAGGACATGTAACGAACTTGATGGTTGGTCAACGAATCGGAACCATTAAAGATGCTGACACGATCATTGTATTAGATGAAGGTCGCGTTGTTGGAAAAGGAACACATCAAGAATTGCTGGCTACATGCGAAGTCTACCGCGAAATCGCTTATTCTCAGCTATCAGAGGAGGAACTTGCAAATGAGTAAACATGCTGGCAAAGTATCAGGTATGAAACCTAAAAACACAAAACAAACGTACAAAAAACTCCTTGCTTATATCCGTGCGTATTTACCCGTAGTGGTATTTGCGCTAGTATTGGCTATGGGGGCAGCGATCATTTCATTAGTTGGTCCGCACAAGATCAGTGAAATTACAGACTTGATCACAGCTGGACTAGCCGGCGAATTGGATATTGCTGCCATCGAAAAAATCGGATTTCTATTAGTAACGCTGTATGTAATTAGTTTTGTCATCAATTATGTTCAAGGGTTTATTATGGCCACGATCACACAACGGGTATCTAAAAAGCTCAGAACAGATATTTCTGAAAAAATCAATCGTCTGCCGTTAAGCTATTTTGACGGACACAGCATTGGTGATGTCTTGAGTCGTGTGACGAATGACGTCGATATGATCAGCCAAACGATGAACCAAAGTATCAGTTCATTGGTAACAGCTTCAACAATGTTTGTTGGTTCATTGGTTATGATGCTCATCACAAATGTACCAATGGCATTAGCTGCTGTTGTTTCAACTTTGATTGGGTTCGGTTTAATGATTTTGATCGTTAGACATTCTCAACAATTTTTTGGAGCTCAACAAAAAGCTCTAGGTGCCGTTAATGGTCATGTAGAAGAAATTTATTCTGGACACAATGTCGTTAAAGCTTACAATGCTGAACGCGGAGCTAAAGAAACATTTGATCAAATCAACGACGACTTGTATCAAAGTGCTTGGAAATCTCAATTCTTTTCAGGTATCATGATGCCCTTGATGAACTTTATCGGGAACTTCGGTTATGTAGTAGTGAGTATCTTAGGAGCAAGTTTGGCATTGAATGGTCACATTACTTTTGGTGTCATCGTAGCCTTTATGATGTACATTCGTTTATTTACGCAACCTCTATCTCAATTTGCACAAGCGGCTACTAGTCTTCAATCAACAGCTGCAGCTAGTGAACGTGTTTTTGATTTTCTAGGTGAAGATGAATTAGGAGAAGAAACCAACCGTACAGCTCAATTGACAAATGTTCGTGGAGATGTTGAATTTGACCATGTTCACTTTGGTTATACATCGGATAAAACCATCATCAATGACTTCTCAGTAGACATCAAAGCTGGACAAAAAGTGGCTATTGTTGGACCGACCGGAGCTGGGAAAACAACAGTTGTCAACTTATTGATGCGTTTCTACGAAGTGAATAGCGGAGCCATTAAAATAGATGGTATCCCTACTACGCAGATGACCCGCGAAATGGTTCATGATCAATTCTGTATGGTTCTGCAAGATACATGGATCTTTGAAGGAACAGTACGCGACAATATCGTTTATAACGTAAAAGGGGTAACCGATGAACAAGTGGAAGCTGCTTGTAAAGCAGTAGGAATTGATCACTTTATCCATACTCTTCCACATGGTTACGATACTGTATTGGATGATCAAACCAGCTTATCTGCTGGTCAAAAACAATTGATCACGATCGCTCGTGCTATGGTCAAAGATGCTCCGTTATTGATCTTAGATGAAGCAACCAGCTCAGTGGATACACGTACAGAAGTACTGATCCAACAAGCTATGGATAAATTGATGATCGGCCGTACGTCATTTGTTATCGCACACCGTTTGTCTACGATCAGAAACTCTGACGTTATTTTAGTGATGGACAATGGAGATATCATTGAAAAAGGAAACCATGAAGAATTATTGGCAAATGGCGGATTCTACGCTAACTTGTACAATAGTCAGTTTGAAGAAGCTTAAGACAGTTCGGCAGTCGCTGAATAAATAAAATATCATTTGAACAGCACTCCCTGAGTTATTTGCAGAGAGTGCTGTTTTTTTGTATAGCAAAATGAGTTAACATAATATTGTTCGTAGACTTTTTTTTCAAGAGTATCGAAGTTAGTACTGATTCTTTTAAAATGTACTACTGTGGTTTATCGTACCCATAAAATAACCATTCCTTTATCGATTTAGTAATGTTACTCTTTAATTAGTGTTAAAAAGCTTAATTATTCAGGGGGGATAATATGTTTCGAATGGATAAAATCAATGAATTATCAGAAACAGATATGATAATTTATAAATTTATTCTGCAAAATTTGGATAAAGTTCAATTTATGCGGGTAATAGACCTGGCAGAAGCTACGCATGTTTCCAATGCTTCAATCACTAGATTTATTCGAAAAATGGGATATGATTCTTTCGCTGAATTTAGAGTTAAGATGAAAGAGGAAGTTAAACAAAATGAACAAGAAGAGTTAAATAATTTAACAAACAGCATTTATCCTGAATAATTCATACTTCTAAAATTTATCTGTAAAAGTTATTTTTTTCATCTGTCCATCCCAATTAACTTACTTTTTTATTCATTAAAGGATGGAAAAAGTTAAAATAGGTAAAACGATGAGCTGAATGATAGGGTATTACTTAATTTTGGCCGCACGAACTCCCTGAAAGAAATGAATTTTTTAAAATTCATTTGGATGGTCACCAACAGAGTTGTTGTATTTTTTCTAACAACTGATAGAAACTATCTTGAAAGACATGAGTCGTGCTCAGTTTTAATAGCAATCTACGGCTACTTCGTACCAATTTTCCTGCTACTTTAAATAAATGCAAGCGGAGAATATCAATTTGAAGTGTCGCTTCTTTTGCCGATAAACAAAGTGTTCGCATAAAGTTAACGATATTGTAAGCCAATAGGCTTATCATCATACGAGCATGATTTTCCAGAAAAGTTGAGCTATCGGTTTTATCAAAATAGAATCCATTCTTTGCTTCTTTAATAAAGTTCTCCATCGTACCGCGATTTTGATAGGTATAAAATATGTTTTCAGCGGATAAATTTTCTGAACAATTGGTGATCACATATTCATGACGAAAAATCAGCTCTCCTGCTTCTCTAGTTGATTTGATGCAAACCCGACGTTCTTGTGACCAACTTTTTGCTCGATAAGACGTAGAATAGTAGTGAACTTCTTTTTCTTCCCAATGATGATCATCGCCAATTAAAATGAATGATTCTGCTAACTTTGCTAGTTGAGCATTGGCTTTCAGACGAATCACATAAAAGCTTTCGTTCAATTCACAAGTTTCATATACTTCTAGTGTCGCAAAGCCGCTGTCTCCACGCACAAGAATCGTTGTGCAAGGAAGTTGCTGGCTGTAATGATTGAGTAAAGGCCTTAGAAAATCCCTTACACCGTTTGATGTATAAACATTTCCAGAACGAAGTTCTGCCTTTAAAAAGTCGCCCGTTAGCCCATCAAAAGCAACTAAGGGGTGGTAACCGTTTGTTTGATAGTGGGCATTATAGTTCGTTCCTTCTTGATTTCCAAAAGTATCCGAATGAGTAGAATCCAAATCAATGATTATCTCTGTTGTGTTTCGCTTCAATCGTACTTTATCAATCAAAGCTTGATTCAAATCTTGGAATTGACGGATCGTTTTTTCATCTATTCGGTCCCAGAAACGTGAAAGAGAAGGTTGTGAAGCAGCTGTTTCTTTATTTAAAATAAGTTGGAAGATGGGATCTTCCTTCAATAATTTAGCTGATGAATCTGCAGCGTAGCCAGAGATCAGTTGGAAAAGAAGTTGTTCTAGTAAGGAGATATTGTCGTGTCTCCAGTAAGTCCGGTCATCTTTGATTTGAAGAAGGCTTTTGGCCAATTCTAAAAATCCAAGTGAGTCCATAAATTCTTTTACTAAAATCAATCCGGCATCTGTTGAAAGATTACCACCAGTGTTGGAAACTGTTAGTTTAGGATTGAAATTTATCCGTTTTTCCTGTAATGTAGCCATTGAGAGAACCCCTTTCATGGTTTAGTTTAGTCACTTTAACCATAACAGATTGGGGTTCTTTTTGTACACCCAAAGGGTGTTGTAAAATATGTGAAATAATGGCTTCACTGTAAGGTTTTAGATAGCTTTCAGAAAAACTATGAATTATTTAGGTATTAGTCGTATTTTTCTTTAAAAAAGACCTTGAATGAGTAAAATTAGGGATGCACGATTCTATTTAATTTCATATATGTAACCCCACTTTACAACTTTTTAAGTAATAGAAGACACAAAAGTACAAACAACTATGACTTTTTTGTCTACTAGATTCGAGGAAAAAAACAACAAAAACGGGAGTTGTTTGTTAGGAACCCATTATACCAAAAGGGATTCACAATCCATAGCTTGAGAAACTATTGTTCACCATAATTTACCAGGATTCCCCAGCCTATTATTGTATTTGTCGTTACTTATTATTAATTATACCAAAGATATTTCTTTTTTATAAAAGCATTCAAATGAGTATGATTGTTTTTTTTAGTTGTTTTCTGTCCCAGGATCAGCGTATTGTTTGACGTAAAACCACAATAGGAATAAACTTATGATGTTTAAAAATATAGGAGGGAATAGACAATGAGACATACAAACGGGAATTATGAAGCATTTGCAAAAAGTCGTAAGCCAGATGGTATCGAAGAAAAAAGCGCTTATATCGTCGGTGCTGGGTTGGCAGGTTTAGCAGCGGCTGTTTTCTTGATTCGAGATGGTCATATGGAAGGTAAACGTGTTCACATTTTTGAGGAACTATCCCTTTCAGGTGGTTCATTAGATGGAACCTTTATTCCACATGATGGTTTTGTTACTCGCGGAGGACGTGAAATGGAAAATCATTTTGAGTGTTTGTGGGATCTTTTTCGTTCTGTTCCCTCACTTGAAGTGAAAGATGCATCCGTTTTAGATGAATTTTATTGGCTAGATCATGATGATCCCAACTCTTCTAACTGTCGAATTATCCATAATCGCGGAGAACGGGCAGATGATGATGGCCAATTTACGTTATCAAAAAAAGCACAAAAAGAGTTAGTTGAATTATTCATGACTTCTGAAAATCAATTGATTGGCAAAAAAATTGAAGATGTCTTTGGCGATGAATTTTTTGAATCAAATTTCTGGTTATATTGGTGTACAATGTTCGCTTTTGAAAAATGGCATTCTGCAATCGAGATGAGGCGCTACGTAATGCGCTTTATTCATCATATTAAAGGATTACCTGATTTTTCTGCATTAAAGTTCACTCGTTATAATCAATATGAGTCATTAGTTAAACCTTTAATCACGTTCTTAAAAGATCAAGACGTCGACTTCCAATATGAAACGAAAATTAATAATATTCAGGTTGATATTGATCACGAAACCAAAGTTGCGCGCACTATTTTGTTAACAAAGGAAGAAAAAACACAAGAAATTTCCTTATCTGAAAACGATCTTGTTTTTGTTACAAATGGATCAATCACAGAAAGTTCCACTCAAGGAGACCATAATACACCTGCACCAATAACTCATGAATTAGGTGGAAGCTGGAATCTTTGGAAAAACTTAGCTAAACAATCTTCAGAATTTGGACATCCAGAAGTATTCTATGAAAATCTTCCAGCTGAAAGTTGGTATATTTCAGCAACAGTAACTTGGGAAAACTTCGATATTGAACCCTATATTTCACGATTAACGAAGAGAAAATTGCGGACAGGAAAAGTCGTTACCGGTGGCATAATCACTATTAAGGATTCAAACTGGTTAATGAGCTTTGCAATACACCGTCAACCACATTTTAAAGGACAAAATGATCAACAAACAATAATGTGGGTCTATGGCTTGTTATCAAATAAACCAGGAAATTATATAAAAAAACCAATCGAACAATGTTCCGGTCAAGAAATTGTTCAAGAATTAATGTATCATCTTGGTGTACCAGAAGAAGATATTCAAGTGTTATCTGAAACTTCTTGTACAGTAATTCCAGTTTATATGCCCTATATTACTTCATACTTTATGTTAAGAGCACCAGGAGATCGTCCTTTAGTAATCCCAAACGGATCAAAAAACTTGGCATTCATTGGAAACTTTGCAGAAACAGAACGTGATACAGTATTTACTACTGAATATTCTGTCAGAACAGCTATGGAGGCTGTTTATCAATTATTAAATATTGAACGTGGTGTTCCTGAAGTTTTTGATTCTGCATATGATATTCGTACACTTGCCAATGCTGTATATTATTTAACAGATAAGAAGAAACTTACGAAAACGGAGCTTCCGTTTGTAGAGCGGAAATTGATAGAAACTTTTGTTAAGAAGACCAAAAATACGTATATTGAAGATGTTTTGAAAGAATCAGATCTTCTTTAGCATTGAAACCATACAAATAAATAAAATTTAACAACATTGAAAAGTAGGTAGATATAGAGACATGGCTGGGGAATATTGTCCCAGCCATGTCTCTATATTGCTCAAAAAAACATAAAGGTAACAATAAAATGAAACATTATCCATTGCAAGGAATTAAAGCTAGAAAAATAATCGACAATTCAATAAATTATTGGAAATTTTTTCAATTAGCTAATTAAATTTAACTTCAATAATTTTACCAAATGCTTTAGTGATATCATTCATGGTTATAAAAGTAACAAGCATATTTCTTTTTTTAATCCGTGCAATTGTAGACTGGGACTTTTAACTTTTTCAGCTAATTGCCTTTGGGTCAATCCTTAGGTTTCTCTCAATTTTATTAAAGCTACCTCAACTTATAATCGTTCACTTTCAAGTAAAAAGGCTTCGTCAAGAATTTTGTCTTTTTTACGCCGAGAATCGACTACTTTTTTGGTTTGTTGGTTTAGAATTTTCTTTCACTAAGAAACGACAAGAAGTTTTTCCTGTTTTTGGGAATATGAATCCCTTGGTGTGTATAGAACTTTAAACATTTAAACTAAGTTCTGATTCTACCAGCTGAGTTGTTTGATTTTGTCTAATAGATAATAGAACAAATCTTGATAGATGTGAGAAGAACTTATCTTCAAGAACGATATTCATACACTGCTAACCAATTTACCAGCTACCTTGAATAACCGAAGACGTAGAGTATCTACCTAGAAGGCAGCTTTTTCCGCCGGCAAGCAGATTTGTTTCATAAAGTTAATCGGGGTGTAAGTTAAGAGGCTTACCATCATATGGGCATTATTTTCTAGAAAGCTGGAACTGTTCGTTTTGTCGAAATAAAACCCATTTTCGGCGTCCTTGATATAATTTTCCATGGTTCCACGCTATGGTACAACTTGAACAGCATTTTAGCCGATAAGTTCTCTGATAAGTTCGTGACTAGGTATTCATAACGAAACACCAATTCACCAGCTTTACGAGTGGATTTGATTCAGACACGTCGTGCTTTTGACCAATTTTTAGCTCGATAAGTAATGGGATAATATTGGCTCTCCTGCTCTTCCCAAGAATGATGATCACCGATTAAAATGAAAGACTCAGCTAATTTGGCCAGTTTTGCATTCGCTTTAATATGAACTACATAATAACTTTGGTACGATTCACATGTATCATAAACTTCCTGTGTAGCGAATCCACTATCGACTCGCACAATAATATCCGTGCAAGGAAGGTTACGGCCGTAATGTTTCAGCATCGGATCCAAGAAGTTTCTTTACTCCATTTGAGGTATAAACATTCACAGAACGAGGTTCTGTTTTTTAAAAATCTCCTGTTAAGCCATCACAATTGACTAAGTGTGATAACCATTTGTGCTATAGTAAGCGTTATAGTGGGTAGCTTCTTGGTTCCCAAATATATCGGAATGCGTGGAGTCTAAATCAATAATCAATTCCGTCGAATTTCGTTCAAACCTTTCCAAAATAGAGAAAGAGAAGCTTGATATGGGGTTCAATCTTTATTAAATAACAAACGAAAAACAGGATCTTTTAGTGAATTGGCAGAATAACCATCAATCAACTGGAAGAAGAGTTGTTCCAACAAGGAAATATTATTATTAAACCAGTAACTTCGGTTATTTTTTAACGTCAGAAACTGATTAACTAAATTCGAAAAAACAATCAAATCTATAAATTATTTTACTATTATCAAATTAGAATCCGTAGAAAGATTTACACCAGTATTATCTATCACTATTTTTGAATTTAATTTTACGTGTGTTTCCTGTAATGTAGCCATTTAGAGAACCCTTTTATTGGTTTAGTTCAGTCGCTTTAACCATAACAAAATGAGGTTCTTTTTGTACACCCAAAGGGTGTTGAAAATTGCATAAAACAATAGCTTCACTGTGCAGGTTTAGACTAATTTCAGAATAACTATGAATTATTCTGATTTATAATTTTCTGGATAATATTGATAATCATGATTTCCAGCAAAAAGTTGATTATATCGTTGAATTGATATTGGAAGGTCGAACGTTGGTCTTCTTAGGAACGGGTTCTTCAGGGATCAATGCTGATTACGGCGCTCGAATATTGTCTAATGTAGGCGTTCCTGCATTTAGTATTAAGGATCCATATTATCCATTTGATTCCTTAATGGGGATTCAATCTGATTTAATTTTTGTTGTCTTATCCGTAACAGGGGAAATGCCTGTAGTGAACGAACTAGTGACTAAACTGCGAAGAAAAGAACAAAATTTTGTCCTGAGCATTACGGGTTCAGCTTCCAGTACTTTAGCAAAATTGTCTAATATGAATTTGACTTATAATTTTGAAAAAGAAGTTATAGGAGATCATTATGTGATGACTTCTTCAGTACCAGTGGTTTATTTAATTGAAATCATTGCAAGGCAAACTTATAAACTGAAGAAAGAAAGAAAATTATAATGATTCGTTTTTTTTCATGTGTGAAAAAAATTTCTTTCTATTGAAAATCAACACAACATCAAAGATACCGCTTTCATTAAAGAGAGAATCCTTTTATAATAAAAGAAATTAAATATAGAAAGGGTTTTCACATATGGAAAAATTCTTTGAAGGTTTACAGAATAAGTTAGGTCCAATAGCGTTAAAGTTAAATGAGAACAAATACTTAGCAGCAATACGTGATGGCTTTATGGGAGCTATGTCTCTCTTGATTTTAGGATCGTTGTTTTTATTATTTGCCAATTTGCCTATTCCAGGATATGCGGATATGATGGCAAACCTGTTTGGAAACAATTGGGCAACATTTTTCAATGTGCCGTATGATGTAACAATGAACATTATGACATTATTCGTTATTATTGGGCTATCTCGTTCATTAGCTAAAAGTAATGGAATAGATGATTTAGGAGCTGTTCTTTGGGCTCTGATTGGTTTTTTGATTTTAACACCCATTTCGTCATTTGAAGTCAATGAAGCAACTTCTGCATTTCTTCCAATGGCTAACTTTAGTGCAAGTGGACTTTTCTTAGGGATGCTGGCAGCGATATTAGCGGTTGAAATCATGGCTTTCGTCTTGCGCAGAGGGTGGAAAATCACTTTGCCTGAATCAGTTCCCAGCAATGTAGCACGTTCATTTGATGCATTGATTCCTGGGTTGTTCATTATCTTGATTTTTATGCTGATCCGTATGGGCTTTGGTTCAACCGGTTATGAAACAGCTCAAACCTTCATCTTCCAAATCATTCAAACGCCGTTAACTACGATAGGTACAAGCTTGCCGGCAACTGTTCTAGTTATTATCCTTGAAACAATCTTATTTTCTTTTGGTCTTCATGGGCCTAACATCGTAGGTGGAGTTATGCAGCCGATTTGGTTATCTACAATGGCTGAAAATCTAGCAGCTTTCCAAGCTAATTTAGATTTACCGAATATTGTAACTTATCAATTTTATAGCAATTTTATTAAAATGGGTGGTGCTGGAGCTACTGTTGGGCTTGCTCTGTTATGTTTGTTTGCAGCTAAGTCGCAACAATTTAAAACTTTAGGAAAATTAGCGATTGGCCCGTCTATCTTTAATATCAATGAACCATTAATATTTGGATTGCCAATTGTATTAAACCCAGTATTTATCATTCCATTCATTATAACGCCCGTAATTCTTACGATCTTATCTTATATCGTTATGACAACAGGACTGGTGCCTCCGACAAATGGAGTTAATGTACCATGGACAACGCCACCGATTTTTTCAGGATTTCTTGTTTCAGGTTGGCGCGGAGCTTTATGGCAAGTAGTTGAAATTGGTATTTCAACTGCTATCTATTTCCCATTCTTCCGCATGGAGGATCAAAAAGCTTATGCTTTAGAAAAAGGACAATCTGTAGAAGAAGCTTACACAGATTCTATTTAAAAACTTGTTAGAAGCGGATGATATAGAATAATATAAACTGACCCCATAAATAGCAGATAAAGTTGCTGTTAATAGGGTCAGTTTTTTGTATATTATAGATATAATAAAAAAACTTATCAAAAGGAATGTCGATATACAACATGGAAAACTTTTAAAACAAAGTATTCTAATACTGTGATCGACTGAATAGAATTAGGAGGAGTAAAAAATGACATTATATAGAAGAAAAGTGCGAAATAAGTCCAAAAAGTCTGGCAATCAAGGTTCGTATGTAAAAAGTATGGTCTATGGCGGGTTAGACGGTATCATTACTACGTTTGCGGTTGTAGCGGGTGTTGTCGGAGGAGCGTTGGATTTGCGAGTGATTATTATTCTTGGTTTTTCAAATTTGCTAGCAGATGGTTTCTCAATGGCAACGGGAGATTTCCTATCCAGCAAGTCAGAAAAAGAGTACGAAGAACATCGTAACCAAATAAAGCAGCAAAAAAATGCTGAACAGTCTCTTGCTGAACACTATCAAAATATCGGTTTAACTCAAGTAGATGCAGCGACTGTGAGTACCATCATGAACCAATACGATGATTCTGTTAAAGAAAAATTGTTTTGTACAGAAGTTGAGGAAGAAGAAGGCAGTCCGATAAAAAATGCTTTAGTAACCTTTACTTCATTTTTTACTTTTGGGTTAGTACCGTTGTTAGCTTATGTTTTTAGCCAATTTATTCCAGGCGTGATCAGTTATTCCTTTTTGCTGGCTTCAGGATTGACGGGTTTGACATTATTTATTTTAGGAGCATTAAAATCTCGGGTAACGCACTCCAATTGGATTAAATCAGGTTTAGAGATGCTGATTATCGGCGGTTTTGCTGCTCTATTCGCTTACTTAGTAGGCTTTTTATTGGGACAATAAATGAAATACAAAAAAGGTATGGTGTCTCTTTTCTGAGAGGCCATACCTTTTTAAATAAAGATCGATTAGTTAGCGTTGTTATCTTCCATCA
Organism: Desemzia sp. FAM 23990; assembly: GCF_045528485.1. Classification (NCBI taxonomy): domain Bacteria; kingdom Bacillati; phylum Bacillota; class Bacilli; order Lactobacillales; family Carnobacteriaceae; genus Desemzia; species Desemzia sp. FAM 23990. The sequence goes on along the minus strand of NZ_JBGQQW010000002.1, from coordinate 85,835 downwards.
GTTGCGTATTTTTTTCGATCAGTTCATCAACAGTACCGTCTGCCTGCATTCCTTTTAAAATATCATTTACTGTAGTAAGTAAATCGTCGCTGCCTTTTTGAACCGCTATTGCGGCTTGGTTTGGTTCGCTGCCCAAATCAATTTCGGCTACAGCCAAATCTTCGTTTGATTTAGCGTATTGATTTGCAACAGTTTCTACCATTAAGATACCGTCTACTTTACCAGTAGTTAAAGAAAGAATGGCTGCCCCCCATTTCCCAACGGATTGCAAATAAGAATCTGGGTAGCTTTCTTTTAAGAAATCTTCTTGGATAGTAGCTTTTTGTGTTGCCCATTTCATGTCTTTCAGTGATTCTGGGGAATTGAATTTATCTTGATCTTCTTTTTTGATTAAAACGACATCTTGTGTAGTGACATATACATCTGTAAAATCAACATTTTCAGCTCTTTCAGGAGTAGGATTCATACCAGCAATAACTAAATCGGCTTTCCCTGTAGAAACGGCAGGAATTAAACCGTTAAAGTCCATATCATTGATGACCAGCTCCACCTCCAGTTCATCTGCAATTTTTTGAGCAATATCGATATCAAATCCAACTATTGTATCCTTGCCGTCTTTTACTAAATGCCATTCATAAGGAGGGTAGTCTGCAGAAGTGACCACAACTAATTCACCTTTTTCCTGTATATCAGCAACGGTAGTAGGAGCTGTAGCAGCAGTATCTCCCGTGCCTGTCTCAGCCGCTTCACTATCGCCGCAAGCTGTTAATGCCAAAATACTCATAATCCCTAATAAAGCTTTTACCCAATTCTTTTTCATTTTTTCTTCCCCCTGTTGTCTGTTAAGACTTATTTTTTACAATATTTTTGATAAGAAAGCTTTTGTGCGTTCTTGTTTTGGATCATCAAATAGTTCATCAGGTGTTCCTTGTTCAATGATTTTTCCTTCATCCATAAAAATGACTCGATCTCCAACTTCACGAGCGAAATTCATTTCATGAGTGACAATAACCATCGTCATCCCGCTATTGGCCAAATTTTTCATGACTTGTAAGACTTCACCGACCATTTCTGGGTCTAAAGCCGAAGTAGGTTCATCAAATAACATCATATCTGGTTGCATCGCTAAAGATCTGGCGATAGCAATCCGCTGTTTTTGTCCACCAGAGAGCGAGCTTGGGTAAGCAGCTGCTTTATCTGATAATCCCATACTGTTAAGCAGGTCTTCTGCAATTTGTGTAGCCTCTTGTATGTTCTTTCTCTGGATTTGAGTCGGACCAATCGTAATATTCTCCATGATAGTCAAATGGGGAAACAAGTTGAAATTTTGAAAGACCATCCCTAATTTAGTACGGATAGCATCAATGTTGACTCCTTTCTGATTGATTGTTTGGTTTTCGAAAATGATTTGTCCAGAAGTCGGTTCTTCCAACATATTCAAACAACGTAAGAAAGTGCTTTTCCCAGAACCGGATGGACCGATCACAACAACTACTTCACCATCATGGATTTCTTCAGTAATGCCTTTCAAAACTTCTTTATTGTCATAGGATTTTATGAGTTCAATTGTTTTAATCACTTAGTTGTAACCTCTTTTCATATGTATTAACTATCTTGGAAGCGCCAGTTGTCATAAAGAAATAAAACACAGCCACGATCACATAAGGAAGAAAAGGTGAGAAGGTAGCACCGGCTACCACTTGAGCGTTGTACATTAAGTCGTTCATTCCAACTACGGAAATGATAGAAGACTCTTTAATCAATGTCACAAATTCGTTTCCTAATGTAGGCAAAATGTTTTTTAAGGCTTGCGGGTAAATAATTTTCTGCATAGCTGTTTTGTAGCTCATTCCAATAGATCGTGCAGCTTCCATTTGTCCTTTATCAACTGCTTGTATTCCGGCACGGATGATTTCAGCAATGTAGGCAGCTGAGTTGAGTGCTATAGTAATCACGCCTGACATAAAATCAGGAAGATCAATATTGATCACATACAATCCATAATAGATAATGAACAGTTGCACCAGCATGGGTGTTCCTCTTACCAGTTGGATGTAGGCCGATGCAGGTTTATTCAAAAATGGGTTGTTGGACATTTTTACAATAGCCAACAATGAACCCAGCACCACACCGATGATAATCGAAAAGAAAGATAAAGCTAGGGTATAACCAGCTCCTTTAAAATAAAGGGGCAAATAAGTGAGTAAAGATTCGACAGTCATGAGTACAGAACTCCTTTTCAACTTTATTTTTAGATACAAAAAAACCCGTCTCTTGCGTATAACGCAAGAGACGGGTTAAGTAATTTAATCCGCGGTACCACTCTAGTTGACGTGCGCGCAGGCACATCCACCTCATTATAATAACGCCTGAAATGCGGAAGAAGCTACTTTAAGTTCACCTCTTCATCGGATAAAGTGCGCTTCAACAAGGAGCTTTCTGACGGGCTTACACTCTGTCCCGACTCGCTGGGAGAAAAATTCAAGTCTACTCTCTCTATCATAGATTTTAGGATATTCAGTTACAAACGATTTTGCTCACTATTTTCTAATGTTGTTGAATAGTTTTAAACGACTCGTCTATACATTTAAAATATTTTTTATACAAATAAAAAATGAGTGATATATAATTTTTAGCTGATGTATCTTGTTCGTTTTAAATGTTAAAGCTTATATTACACCTTTATTTTAGAAATGCAACTCTTTTATTGCAAAAACTAATTTAAATAAAATATTCTATAAAATTAATAAAAATTCAATTTAATTTATAAATGACAAAAGGCGATATTTCAGCATTTTCATAATACAGAGAGGCGTTTTCTAATTTTTGAAGAAAAATTATTACTTGATTTTAATCTTTCGGCATATTAAGATGCGTAACAAGTTTAAAAAATCAAAGGAGTGTTGATATGAAAAAAGGGAAAGTCGTTCTTGCTTATTCAGGAGGCTTAGATACATCAGTTGCAATTAAATGGTTAGTGGATAAAGGTTATGATGTGGTGGCTTGTTGTCTGGATGTAGGTGAAGGAAAAGATTTAGCATTCATAAAAGAAAAGGCCCTTAAAATGGGAGCAGCGGCTTCTTACACGATTGACGCTAAAGAAGAATTTGCAAAAGATTTTGCTCTGGTTGCTTTACAAGCCCATACGCTTTATGAAGGCAAATACCCTTTGATTTCGGCTTTATCGCGTCCGTTAATTGCTAAAAAGCTGGTAGAAGTTGCCTTGCAAGAAGATGCGATCGCTGTTGCTCACGGATGTACGGGAAAAGGGAATGACCAAGTGCGTTTTGAAGTGGCTATCAACTCTTTAGCGCCAGAATTAACGGTTCTTTCTCCGGTTCGTGACTGGAAATGGTCGCGTGAAGAAGAAATTGACTACGCTGTTCAACACAATATTCCGGTTCCAATCGATTTGGATAATCCGTTCTCTATTGACCAAAATCTCTGGGGAAGAAGTAATGAGTGTGGTATTTTAGAAGACCCGTGGGCTACACCGCCAGAAGCAGCTTATGAATTGACGACTAGTTTAGACTATACACCGGATACGGCAGATACGATTGAGATTGAGTTTGAAGCCGGAGTGCCAGCAGCGATTGATGGAGTCCCTTATTCATTAGCAGAACTCATTGAAAAAATAAACAAAGTTGCCGGAAAACACGGCATCGGGCGCATCGACCATATCGAAAACAGACTGGTAGGAATCAAATCTCGTGAAGTCTACGAAGCACCTGGTGCATTGACGTTGATGACAGCTCATAAAGAATTGGAAGATTTAAACTTTGTAAAAGATATTGCTCATTTTAAACCACTGATTGAACAAAAATTGGCTGAGATGTTGTACAACGGTTTGTGGTATAACCCGTTAACAGAAAGTTTGATAGCCTTTTTGAAATCGACACAACAATACGTAAACGGAACAGTGCGTGTCAGATTGTTCAAAGGCCACGCAATCGTTGAAGGAAGAAAATCGCCTAATTCGTTGTACAACGAAAAGCTGGCTACTTATACAGCTGAAGACGCCTTTGACCAAGAAGCAGCCGTTGGATTTATCAAGTTGTGGGGCTTGCCAACGAAAACCCATGCTGAAGTCAATCACCCGGTGTTGGTGAAAAAGGTATGAAAAAGTTATGGGGAGGCCGTTTTGAAGGCGAAAATGTAAAATGGATCGATGAATTTGGCGCTTCAATTGAGGTGGACCAAATTCTAGCGGAAGAAGATATCCGGGGAAGTTTAGCCCATGTAAACATGCTGGCTAAAACAGGGATTTTAACGGCTGATGAGGCTAAAGAGATTACTCGTGGTTTAGAGAGCCTGCTGACAAAATACCGAGACCACGAATTGGTGTTTTCAGTTGAGAATGAGGATATCCATTTAAATATCGAAATGCTTTTGCATAAAGAAATTGGACCAGTAGCAGGAAAACTGCACACGGCACGCAGTCGTAATGACCAAGTAGCGACGGATATGCATCTGTATTTGAAAAAAGAAGTGAACGAAATCATTGATTCACTGGTTCATTTGCAGTCGGTAGTTGTAACGAAAGCGGACCAACATGTAGAAACGATTTTACCCGGCTATACCCACTTGCAGCACGCACAACCGATTTCTTTTGCATATCATTTATTGGCGTATTTCAACATGTTCAAACGAGATCATGAGCGCTACGAAGAAAGCATGTCTCGCATCGACTTGTCTCCTCTAGGCGCAGCGGCTTTAGCGGGCACAACCTTTCCAATAGACCGGCACTATGCTGCAGAACAATTAGGGTTTTCGGATATTTATACAAATAGTCTTGATGCTGTCAGTGACCGCGATTTTATTGTAGAATTCCTTTCAAACAGCAGTTTATTAATGATGCACTTGTCGCGTTTTTGTGAAGAAATCATTCTATGGACGAGTCATGAATACCAATTCGTCGTTTTATCGGATACTTATTCAACCGGCAGCTCGATTATGCCGCAAAAGAAAAATCCGGATATGGCTGAATTGATTCGGGGGAAAACTGGGCGTGTATATGGGAACCTGTTTTCTTTGCTGACAACGATGAAAAGCTTGCCGCTAGCTTACAATAAAGATTTACAAGAGGATAAAGAAGGCATGTTTGACACTGTCCAGACGGTGAAAGAGTGTTTGCGCGTTTTTGCTGGGTTGTTGGAAACGATGGAAGTCAGCGAAACTAACATGCTGGAAGCCACGACGAAAGATTTCTCTAACGCAACCGAATTAGCGGATTATTTGAGCACAAAAGGGATTCCGTTTCGCGAAGCACACGAAATCGTCGGCAAATTGGTCCTGGACTGCTTGAAAAAAGGCATTTATTTGCAAGATGTTTCGTTGACAGATTACCAAGCCATTGCACCTGAAATCATGGAAGATGTCTATCCGCTATTGGATTCCCGGGCTGCAGTAGCGAGACGCAATTCAGTTGGCGGAACTGGATTTGAACAAATTCACTATCAGATTGAACAAGCTAAAAAAGAATTGATTTAGATATGAATTATTTGCTTAACCAACATCTTAGCTCTAAACTGGAAGCGAAAGTTATCAAAAGGAGAGAAGGTAAGGATATGTTAAAAGATTCATACCCCTATTTTATTTTCAATGGAAATGCGGATGAAGCGATTCGTTTTTATGCAGCTATTTTTGAAGCCAAAGTGTTGGACAGCACTAAGTTTAAAGAGATGCCGATCAATCCAGATGAACCTCCTATCCCTGATGCCGCAAAAGAATTGATTATGAATGCGACGATTCAGTTGCCCAATGAGTCTTATATCATGTTTTCGGATAATTTTCCGGGAACCCCGTATACTGTAGGCACTAATGTGTCATTGACTTTAATTTATGAGGACCCTGAAGAAACACGAGCCGTTTTCGACAAATTAAAAGTGGATGGCAAGATTGAGATGGAGTTGCAAGAAACTTTTTGGAGTCCGTTGTATGGGAATCTATTTGATAAATTTGGTATTCAATGGCAAGTATCGACTCTTGATGCAGAAGACGTTAATTAAATAAAAGTAAATTAACTTAAAAAAGCTAGGACAGCTCAGTACTGTGCTCTAGCTTTTTTAACGTTTTATCACTTTTCTTTCAAACAGAGAGATGGTACTGAAAAGGTTTTCAAGTACCGTAAAGAGCTTTCGAACAGAGAGATACGGTACTAAGAAGGTTTTCAAATACCATATAGTGCTTTTGAACAGAGAGATATGGTACTAAGAAGGTTTTCAAGTACCATAAAGTGCTTTTGAACAGAGAGATATGGTACTAAGAAGGTTTTCAAGTACCATAAAGCGATTTCAAATAGGGAGATATGGTACTAAGAAGGTTTTCAAGTACCATAAAGAGCTTTCAAACAGAGAGATATGGTACTAAGAAGGTTTTCAAGTACCATAAAGTGCTTTCCAATAGAGAGGTATGGTACTTTCTAAAAACAAGACCACTCCTTATTGCCGCAGAAGTAGGGCGAAAGGGGTGGTCTTATATTGCTGTTGCTAGATGGAAATTGGGTTGGAACTAGAAAATCGATGATTGCATTACTCGTCTTGATTTTTAGATTCATCTCCAGATTCACTATGTTTATCTGATTTGGAGCCCATTGCCGCTCCAAACGCAGCACCAAGAGCGATTCCTATAGCTATCCCTACAGCTAAATTATCAAACAGTATTCCAAATACTACTCCAAAAGAAACGCCAAGAGACATACCTATTCCCGTAGAATTAGATGAAGATTGATTAGGCTTTTTCTCCATTTTGAATACTCCTTTGTGTAGGCTTTTCATCAATTGGGAGACAAAAAACGTTATTTGATTAGTTGTGAAATGCTACTTTTTGCATTTGAATAATTTTAACCCTAATACCGCAACAATAGTAATGGCCATAGTCGTTAATACAGGATGTTTTTGAGCTTTTACGTAATAACTTCTTTTACGAATCCAGCCTTTATTGGTTCCTCGTTCATGGAGTCCATAACCCGCTTTGTACAAGCTACTTTCTTCTTTTGGCTTAGAAGGACGGTCTCTATACTGAGATGGATACATAACTTCTTCCACAAACCGATCAGTAAAACGAGGGAAAAGATCGTTTAATACAGCAGTGAGTTTAGACATCCCGCCAACATATAGATCTCTTTTAGGTTTTTGAGCTGCAAATAAAATCGCTTCGGCCACAGATTCTGGTGGATAAACTATCCCTAAATGAGAAGGTTGATTCGATATATAACTATGGGCATGTTCTGTATAAGGCGTGTCGGTTTTATGCGGATGAATCAAAGTAACCGAAATCGGCAATTGTTCTTTTTCAAACTCCATTCGGATACTGTCGGTCCAGCCATGCACAGCAAATTTAGAAGTTGCATAAATAGACTGCATCACGGAAGATTTATCTCCAAATACGGAGCCCACATTGATGATAGCACTTGGTTTTCTAGTATCTTTAAAATGTTTAGCAGCTGCTCTTGTTCCGTAAACCACTCCCCAAAAGTTTACTTCGAACATGCGTTTCATATCTGAAATACTAAGATCCGTACCATGACCATAAATGGCTACTCCTGCATTATTCACCCAAGTATCGAAGTGGCCAAACTCTTCAATGGCTCTCTCAGCAATTCGGTTAACCTCTTCTTCTTTTGCAACGTCAGCAGTGACATAGATAGCGGTTTGCCCTTTGGCGTTCAGCTCAGCCACTAGTTTTTTTAAAGCGTCTTCATTTCGTGCTGCAACGACTACTTTTGCTCCTTTAGCAGCGGCCATTCTTGCCGTTACCAACCCAATTCCGCTTGATGCTCCGGTGATGACAATAACTTGATCTGCTACTTTTTTCAAATTCAATTTTAGATTATTTGAAGGCATTTTGCTTTCCATTTTGTCTGATGACATCATTATTCCTCCTCATTTAAGTCCACGATCAATCAGTGACAACAAACGAATTTCTTCCAAATAGCAATGAAGTACCTGAAGAATTCTATCCTTATCTCTTATCATAATGAAGCGGGTAACGAGAATGCAAAAATAATGTTTTAGACAACGAAAAACCTCCAAAAATCAGCTAGCCGATTTTTGGAGGTTAGGTTTAGTTTTTTTAGAATTAACCTTTAACGATGTTTACTGCTTGAAGACCACGGTTACCTTCTTCAATATCAAAAGAAACTGCTTCGCCTTCTTCTAATGTTTTGAAACCGTCAGTTTGGATTGCTGAGAAGTGTGCGAATAAATCTTCTTCGCCTTCACGTTCGATGAAACCAAAACCTTTATCTGCATTAAACCATTTAACTGTACCTTTATTCATAACTAAATTCCTCCAATTATATGTGCTCATGGCACGTTTTATTTGCAATATTTCATTAAAAAAACAAAGAGGGAATTTAGACATAAAATGAATAAAACTACCAATTAATTTGTTTAAATAAGCTACTACATTTATTACTATATCTTTTTATTTCACATAAGTAAAGCTTTAATCACTAATTGTTCTTCTTCAAGGTGAACAAAGAAGACACAAATCGTGAAGAGGATACTCAACAGTACTTGCCATGCTGCTTACGCCAAAAATTGCTGTCTGTCGTTGAAAAAACTGCGATAAGCTAAAAAGGATGCAATATAAGAAGATAAGCTGGTTGTAGCAACAATCATAAAGGTGACCATGATTTGATACATAATAGCGGTTGTCGGTACAGTTCCAGCAAATATCAGACCGGACATCATTCCGGGAAGAGTGACGATTCCAATAGTTTTAGCTGAATCCAAGGAAGGTTGCATCCCTGATTTGATTGTCTCACGTAAAATAGAACGAGAAGCTTGGTTTGGTGTTGCCCCTAAGGATAACATTTCCAATATTTGTTGACGCTGGTCTCGAAACAACGTATTTAAATTCCGATAGCACAATCCGATAGTCGTCATGGCTGTTCCGCAAATCATACCCGCGATAGGGACAATTTGAGAAGGGATAAATTCTATAGAACCAGATAATACTAATACCACCAGAGTCAAAATAATCGTTGAGAAAATGGCGATCATAGAAATTTTGAATGAATTGGGGATATGGTTGCTGCGCTTATGAGCGTTCCAAGAGGCATTAAACGCAATAACCAAAACCAGCGCGACAGTGACAATAGGGTTGTCAAAGCCGAACAAGTACGTTAAAGCGTAACCTACAGCCACCAATTGAATGACTGCACGCGTAATGCTATACAAAATTTCTTTAGCCGTTCCCAACTTTTCTTTATAAGAAATAAAGACGCCCACTAATACCAGCGCAAAACTCAATGCAATCGTACCTGGACTAATTTGCAGATTCATTTACACGTCCTCCTTTATCAACCATTTTCCCTGCTACAATATGTATGTGTTTATCCGCAAGAGCAGCTTCTGCTTCGTTGTGGCTGATCATTAAAATCGTCATCTCGGTTTTTTGGCGCATATCATGGAGCCATTTCCAGATGATTTGTCGATTTTCATCATCTAACGCACTAGTGACTTCATCTAGCAACAAAATTTTAGGTTGGAAGAGAACGTTGCGGATTAGAGCAATCCGTTGTTTTTCTCCACCAGATAAACTAGTGATGGGTTTGTTCAAATAGTCTTCAGGTAATCCAACGGTTTTTAAATAGTCCACAGCCTTAGCTTCATCAAACTCCACTTGACGAATGACGTAGGGAAAAGCCAAGTTCTCTTTGACCGTTTCTCCAAATAAAACCGGAGATTGGAAACAATAAGAAACTTCTTTACGGTATTCTGTGGGCTCATAGGATTCAATAGGATGGCCATTGTAAAGAATTTCTCCACTGGTTTTAGACAAGACAGTAGCAATAATCTTTAAAAGCGTGCTTTTTCCACTTCCAGAGGGCCCAGTAATCGATAGAAAGTCGCCTTCTTCTATAGTGAACTGGATGTCTTCGAGTATTTTTTTATCTGTTGCTTGAAAAGACAGGTTTTTGATTTCCAATAAGGACATATTTTTTTAATCTCCTTTACAATATTGTATGTAGTTTATCGTAACACTATTTGGTGAAAAGAGGGAGGTTTTCACCTAAAAAAGTATTGGGATTTGTGTGGATGATAAATTGACACTCCTATTTTTAAAAGGTAGACTTATTTCGTGAGTTTAAATCGCTTACAATTACATTTCAGGAGGAATGGCAATGAAGAAAATGGGCGTCTCAATCTATCCAGCAAAAAGTACATATGAAAAGGACAAAGAGTATTTAGATTTAGTACATCAATACGGATTTAAGCGTATTTTTACCAGTTTGCTTGAAATAACTGGAGATACAGAAGAAGTGGTCAATAAATTTAAGAAAATCATTGAGTATGGAAATTCATTGGGAATGGAAACGGTTGTCGATATCAATCCTGGATTATTTGAACAATTAAATGTCAGCTATGATGATCTAACGTTTTTTAGCGATTTAGGAGCTACGGCTGTGCGATTGGATTTAGGTTTTACTGGGGCTGAAGAAGCGCGAATGACCAAAAATCCTTTTAATCTTCAAATTGAAGTGAACATGAGCAGCGGAACAAAATACATTGACAATATCATGAGCTACAAGCCAAATAAAGAAAACCTGACAGCCTCACACAACTTTTACCCACAGAAGTATTCAGGATTGTCTCAAGCTCATTTTGAAAAAACGACTGCACAATATACGGTTTACCGCTTGAATACAGCGGCTTTTGTGACTTCACAAGTAGGAGAATTAGGTCCTTGGCCAGTACAGACAGGGCTCTGCAGCTTAGAACAACACCGTTCCTTATCTATCCGTACACAAGTCAATCACTATCGTTTGATGGATACGATCGATGATTTACTGATTGGAAACGGGTATGCTTCCCCAGAAGAATTAAAAGCCATGTCTGAAGCTTTTATGAATTCGCATGCGGAATTGGAAATTGCGTTTGAACCCGATGTGACGGATTTAGAAAAGAAAGTGATTCTAGATGAAGTGCACCAATATAGAGGAGACCGTTCTGAATACATGATTCGTTCTTCTATGACACGTGTAAAATACAAAGCTGAAGATTTCCCAGTCCATGCTACTGCGGAAACGAAAAAAGGCGACGTATTGATTTGCAACAACAACTTTGGGCAATACAAAGGGGAGACGCAAATCGCGCTGAAATCGATGGAAGACGATGAAACACGAAATATCGTTGCCAAATTAACTCCGGAATCCATTTTCTTGCTGGATTATTTAGAACCTTGGTCAAGTTTCAAATTTATTGAAGCTCAATAAAAAGGGGGAATTCACATGTTGGAAAAAATCGAGGCGATTGCGGGCAGAATAGCTGCGCAACGGCATTTGAAATCGTTGCGTGATGGGATTGTTTTAGGGATGCCGCTTATCATTATCGGGTCCATTTTCTTAGTATTAGGAAATTTGCCATTTGAAGGCTATCCCGAGATGTTGGCTGAAGCAGGTATTTCGGATTGGATCAACAAAATTGTGAATGGGTCATTTGGCTTGATGGCTTTAGTGGCCGTATTTGGAATTGCGAACAGTTTAGCGAGGTACTACGATGTTGATGGCGTTTCAGCAGGGATTATAGCGTTATCTGCTTTTGTCATTGTGTCGCCTGATTTAGCGACAGATGTGGGTACAGGAGTGAATTATACTTATCTAGGCAGTACTGGTTTGTTTGTAGCCATTGTGGTTGGGTTAACAGCTGCAGAAATTTTCCGTTTCTTTGTCCAAAAAAATTGGACCATCAAAATGCCGGAAGGAGTTCCGCCTGCAGTGGCTAAATCATTTGCAGCGATTCTTCCCGGACTAATGGTCATTCTCTTTTGGGGTGCGATTTACATTCTGCTCGACCTCAATGGTGGAAATATCCATGATGTGTTGACGCTTATTTTAGGAAAACCTCTAGGGGCTATCGGGAGTTCGTTGTGGGGAACTTTAGTTATGGTTGCCATCAACTCGTTATTTTGGTTTGTGGGCATTCATGGAGCGAATACAACCAACCCGCTGATTCAACCGATTTGGTTGCAAAATACAGATGCGAACCGTTTGGCCTTTCAAGCAGGGGAAGAGTTGCCGAACATTATCACGAATGAATTCATGATGAATTTTGTGTGGATGGGCGGCGGGGGAGCAACGATAGGATTGGCTATTTGTTTATTTGCTTTCACGAAAAGCAAACAAAATAAAGCCATGGGTAAATTATCGATCGCACCAGGAATCTTTAACATCAACGAACCCATTTTATTTGGATTTCCGGTGGTGTTGAACTTTAAATTATTGGTACCTTTCATTTTAGCGCCGGTAGCTACAGCATTGATTACTTATTTTGCGATGGCAACAGGTCTAGTAGCTAAGACGGTTGGAATAGCAGTGCCGTGGACAATGCCGCCAATCATCAGCGGTTATTTAGCTACAGGTGGGGCGATTAGTGGAGCTGTGCTTCAAATCATTACGTTAGCCGTCACAGTTGCGATTTATTATCCGTTCGTGCGTTCCATGGATAAGGCTCAGTTGAAACAAGAAAGTGAGACGGAGACTGCGGATGCTTTAATCGATTAAGAAAGACAGTAAAAAACCGAATGAGCTATTGGAGTAACTAAGGTAAATATCCGCTCAAAAATAACTACAGCTTCCACGACCTGTTTTTATCTAGGCCTTGGAAGCTGTAGTTTTATTTATTCGCTCACTGTTTTATAAACACTGATTTCATCGGTTTAGTAACATCTTTCTATGGCTTTTTTGGTGTTTAGTAACTATATTGGGTAGAGAAGGAATGAATCTGATAATAAAATGTAGGAGTGGGATAAATGCAAATCAGCCAAACACTAAAAGCAAAAAGAAAAGAACAATTATTAACTCAGGCACAAGTTGCTGAAAAAATATTTGTTTCTCAAAAATCCGTTTCTAATTGGGAAACAGGGAAAACTTATCCTGATATTGATAGCTTGATTCGTTTGGCTAAATTGTATGATTTATCCCTAGACAATTTATTATTGGAGGGATCAGATATTGTGGAAGACATCAAAGAAAAAGCTGAACTCAAATCGCTTGAGAAAATTAGTAAAGTTGCTGGATTAACGAGTGCTTGTGTGTTAGTTATTTTAGTTAGTCAAAAGTGGTTGGGAGATTTACCACTTATAGTACTTCTTTTATTGGCCTTGATTGCCACATTTAATATGATTACCATTTTTTATTTTCAAGCGAAAATCAATCAATTGAAAGACAAGTCGTTTACTTTTAAGGACGGCCTCATTTTGTTGGCAACAGCCATTGTTAGTATAGTGCTGTACATGTTATTTGTGGTGAGATAGTCCAGACAGCTTTTTTTGTTACGCCATATTTTCTACCCACAATAAAAAAAGAAGTCGGAAACAATAAACAGTTTCTCTGACTTCTTTTTTAGTACTTTTAGTTACTTCAGGGATTAGTTGAATTGTGCTTATTCTGTACCCGATTTTTCTGCATCGGTCATCATTGCTTCAGGTTTGTCTTGCCATTCCAAAAATTCCATTCGATGGCCAAAGAATGCATACGTATAGAAGCGGCGAGCACCAGGAAGGTTATAATCTTCTTCAAAAGAAACGTTGTATTCTTTCAGACGGTCCATCAATCCAGCAATATTATTTATCTCAAATGCAGGATGGCCTCTTTTTTCTGCGCGGAAGTCTTCGTCTAATCCGACATGCAGAATGTGTTTACCAATATCAAACCATAAACTTTCGAAATGGCTGAGTGTTTCAGGTTTTTCCATTTCCTTGCACCCCAAAATTTCTGTGAAAAATCTTCTAGTCTCTGTCTCTGAACCTAATGGTGCAGTAATTTGGATGTGATCCAAACCTTTAAATGAAAAAGTCATCTGTTAATCTCCTTTGTATCTCAATTTATATCTTTAACTTTACCATACTGCAATGTTTTTGGAAGTTCATTAGAAAATTCGTAGACTGCCCTTAATTTCAATCCAAAATAAAAAAGCCGCCATCCTCTTTTCTGCTAAAAGAGGATGGCGGCTTTTCGTATTAATCCTCGATCATGCCCAATAAATCATTCAACGCCTCGGTCATAATCGGGTGCGTATAAATGGTATCTCTTAACGTCGTGTAAGGGATTTTTTCATTAATCGCCAATGCCAACAAATTGATCATTTCATGCGATTCGGCACTGAATAAAGTAGCGCCAATGATGGATTTAGTTTCAGAATCAACCAATACCTTCATAAAGCCGGCTGTTTCCCGAAGTACTTGAGCTTTCGGTACATTAGCAGTTGGCATTTTCGCTACTTCATAAGCTAATCCAGCTTTTTTAGCCGCTTTTTCGTTCATGCCTACAGAAGCTAATGGTGGATCGATGAAAGTTGCGTTTGGAAATACAGGACGAGAATCTAATGAATATTCTGCAGCTTCGCCAAGTAGTTGCGGCAACACAATACGGTAATCATCCAATGAAATATAAGTAAACTGAGGACCACCTTTTACATCTCCAACTGCCCAAATGTGCTCGATAGTTGTTTGTAAATTGGCGTTTACTTTGACTTCACCTTTTTCTCCTAGAGCAACGCCAGCTTTTTCAGTTCCCAAATGCTCCGTATTTGGTTTTCTGCCCGTTGCCAATAAAACAGCGTCAAATTTGGCTTCATTTTCTCCCTCATTTTGACTATAAGCAACGGTTACGCCGGATGCTGTTTCTTTTATTTGAGAAGTAGCCGCTTCAAATTCAAATTGAATTCCAGTTTCTTTCATGCGTTCCAAAACAGATTGTGCTACGTCTTCATCTTCGCGGCCAAGGAAAGTGTCCTTAGCTTCAAAAATCGTGACGGCTGAACCGAAACCATTAAAGTAAGAAGCGTATTCCAATCCGATGTAGCCTGAACCGATAATCGCTAAGCGCTGAGGCAGTTGTTCCAAATCTAAAATACTTTCGCTGGTATACACACGACTGTTTCCTGAAATGCCATCTATATCAGGTATGTTGGCAACTGAACCCGTATTGATAATGATGTTTTCAGCGGTTACTTGAACGATTTCTTCTCCTGTATCCACGGATAAAGTGTGTTCATCTTTAAAAGCAGCAAATCCATCCAAGACCGTCACGTTATCCAAGTCCGCAATTTTGTGGTAGTTTTTTTGATTTAATTTGCTGACCATATCGTCCTTATAATGAAGCGCTTTTTGGTAGTATTGATTATTGAGTTCTGGTGTTCGCTCAATACCAAATTCCGTTAATTGACTGATGGTTTTAGCACTATTTGTCAGTGATTTAGTAGGTAAACAGCCTACATTGATGCATGTTCCACCATACATTTTTGGAGACTTCTCAATGACAATCGCTGTTTTTCCTTTTTTAGCTAAGGCACCTGCTAATGTTTTCCCTGCTTTTCCAAAGCCAATAATCGCGACATCTGTTTGATAGTTGTTCATTTTGCAATCTTCCTCTCCGTATTTAAATGCTGTAATTTTGCTTCCATTTGTTTCAAAGTAATGTGACTTAACTGGGCTACAGCTGCTTGGTTCAGTTCCACATATATTTCTTCCATCACATCAGACATTCCTGAAGACACTAAACAACTTGCTTCTGAATCTCCAGATTGCCAATTCTGCTGGATAAGAGGGACATTGATAGCTTGATAGACATCTTTTAAAGTAATGTTTTCTAAGCTTCCTTTTAGAAAATAACCTCCGCTGACTACTCGTTTAGTATCCACTAAATTGGCTTGTTTGCATTTTGCCATCACGCGACGCACGCGTACAGGGTTGGTACAGACATTTTCTGCTAACTGATCACTGGTTAGGCTTTCTTGCTTATGGCCTAAAAAAACTAAGCTATGAACAGCAATCACAAATTCACTCAATTGAATTCACCGCATTTCGATTTAATTTGTAACTTTTTAAGTTACTTATACAATAAAGCAGAAAGTGAAAAAGATAAAGAAATAGGATTTATATCAGCCCAATGGATAGTTTGAAAATAAATATCTCGAAATAGTAAATTTCTACTTGCATTTATTATTATGTCGTGTAATAATGTAAGTAAGTAGACAAAAAGTAAGTAAAGGGTTGGTGGGTTTCCCACAATTCGTTACACAAATGGGAGGAAACACATTGGCGCAAGAAAGCTTTTTAACTCGAGTGAAAAATTCTTTATTCGGGAACCAAAATCAAACAGAAATTAAGGAGACAAAAATTATGAAAATCGGTATTATTTCAGGTAGTGTACGTGAAGGAAACAACGCAGCAGCAGTATCACAATGGATTTTAGATTTTGCTAAAAACAGAAACGACGAAGGTGTAGAATATGAATTAGTTTCTTTAGCGGATTATGATTTACCGTTATTGGGAGCAAAACTTTCTGAAGATCGTGCAGAAACTGCAGGTGCTGCAATCAAAGCTTGGTCTGAAAAAATGGCTTCATTCGATGGATATGTATTCATCACTCCAGAATACAACCACGCATTAGGCGGCGCAATGAAAAATGCTTTAGACTACTTAAACCCAGAAGTAAACAACAAAGCAGCAGCATTAGTTGGATACGGTAGTTTAGGTGGAGCTCGTGCTCACGAAAATATCCGTGTAATCTTAGCTGAACAACGCGTAGCAACTGTACGCACCACAACGAATTTCTCATTGATCACTGACTTTGAAAACATGAGTGTCTTCAAACCAGCAGCTCACAACGAAGTAAACGCTGCAGGTATGTTCGATGACTTATTGTTATGGACAAAAGCTTTTAATACAATTAGATAATAACAAGAGAGCGGAGTAGAGCGTTTAGCTTACTGGCTATAAGAAGGATTCGACCAGTTAGGTGCTTTTCCTAACAGGTCGAATTCGGCTTATAGACATGTAAGCTGCTCTGCGCAGCTCGTCTAAAGTGCGAGCGCAAACCTATGTAAAGATGCCCAGGCGTTTAGTCACTTGGTAACGAAAGCCGAGCTGTCATCAGATTGATTTCTGATGACAGCTCGGCTTTTTCTTATTTTTAATTTTACTCGGTATTTTCAGCGTGTCGATTTTTTCTTCTTAGAAGGATCCACTTGATATTCTTCTACACGAACAACATCAACATTATCCGGTTCAACTTTTTGAGCGTTAGCTGAATTGCCTTGGCTTACTGTTTGAGAAGGAGGCTTTTCTGTATTCGATTGATTTCTTTCTAAAGTAGTTAACCGTTCATTCAATTTTTGTATTTCTGCTTCTTTTATTTGAATTTCTAGTTGAGCTTCTGATTCTTTTCTAACTCTATCAACAGCTTCATCTTTTGAAGTCTCAGCGTGTTCCAGTTCTTCTTTTTTATTTTTCAGCATTTGACGGTTGCGTGCGCCTTTAGAAGCTGCGAACAATCCAGCTATTGCCATTCCAATGAGAACTAATCCCGCTACCAGCAGCCAGAAAGGTATTTGGAAAGAGATAAAGTAAAGGTCTAGCGGAACCATTCCCATATTCAAAAAAGCAACAACCCCGACTAAAATGAGCAATATAATGGCTAGTACAATCATTATTCTTCCACCTCTGCATCTTCCTACAATCAACAGTTGGCTGAAAGGAAAAGCATTGCTTTACACGTTAAGTATAAGACTTTGAGACGAAATAGGAAAATAAAAGCTCTGCTAATGAAAGGACTTGTAAAAACTCATTTAATACAGAAAAAAAGCCTCTACACCGTTTAGATGTAGAGACTTTTGATTATTCACTTACAGGAATTGCTTGTGAAACTTGAACTTCACCAATTGGAAGAACAGTTTTACCATATACTTCATTGATTACTTGTGCCATTGCAGCGTAGATAGCTGAGAAACCGCAAAGGATACCTTCGTATCCAGCAATCGTTAAAATCAAAGTAGAACCTGTGAAGTTTCCGATAGCTAGCAAGAAGAAAAGTAGCGTCAATGTCCCAAAAACGACTTGTAGAGCTTTGTTGATGCGCAATGTAGCAATGAACATAAACAAAGTGAAAACTCCCCACATGAATAAGTAAGCTGCCATAGACAATGAATCAGCTGCTTGACCGTATCCCATCATTGGAAGAATGTTCAAGGCCGCCAATGATAACCAGAAGAAACCATAAGATGTAAACGCTGTAGTTCCAAATGTATTGTTTTTCTTAAATTCCATGATTCCTGCAATAACTTGTGCTAATCCACCGTAAAAAATTCCCATTGCAAAAATCATAGCGTTCATTTCGAAGAATCCAGCATTGTGGATATTCAATAAGATCGTTGTCATACCAAAGCCCATTAAACCTAGTGGTGCAGGGTTGGCAGTAATTTCTTTAAATGATCCCAATTTTTCTTTTTCCAAAATCATATTCTCCTATGTACCTATATTTTTAAACACAACAGGTTGAATTATAGCTGGCTTCAGGGAGGGAAGTCAATAGCATAATTTATACCGCGTTAAAAATAGTGAGATACAATCAGAATGAATTGATTTATAATGAAGCAAGGAATCATTTTTACTGAAATAAATTAAGTTTGAACTACAAAACACAAACGAAGGAGAGGTTAAATAGTGAGAAAAAAACCTATCTCTTTTTACCTAGGTTGTATTGGTATTGTCACATTAGGTGCAAATAAATTCTATTTCCCAAATCAATTTTTATACTCGGATGAACTATCCTTTTTAACTAGTAATTTTTCTGGTTTATTAGTTTTTACGTTCTTCATGTTAGCAACATTTGAGATTTTTACATTCGATTTTAGAAAAAAAGACAACGAAATTCAGTCAAACAATGAAGAGGAGAGTACATAATGAAAAAAATGAAGCAATTATTAGTTCTAACTGTTTTAGGCGGCATATTAGCTGGTTGTGGAAACAAAGAAATTTTCGACACGACATACACTTTTGACTACGCTATAGTTTCTTTACCCAATGGAGACATCATAGAAGGAGAAATCAAAAGCTGGACCGATTACGAAGGAGAACAGCTGCAAATTACGTTTGAAAACGGGGATACTTATCTAGTGTCTTCACTGAATGCAGTATTGAAAACCAAAAAATAGAGGATAGCACCGCTCCGAAACAATAACCTGCATCTGATTCAACTCAATGAGTTTAAAAGCCCGTTTAACAGACCTGGATAATAATTCAGGTCCTTTTTTAATGGATTCTTCTAGCGACATAGGGCTTTCCGCAATAGGGATAACTGCAAGTATGTTTTCTTCTAGCAAATCAACCAACTGATCGGCAACAGTTCCGGCAAATACAATAGTAGGAACCTGATATTCTTTTGCCAATCGACTGAGGCCGATCGGAACTTTTCCCTGCAGAGACTGACTATCAAATTGTCCTTCTCCCGTAATCACGATATCTGCCCACTTCATTTTTTCGCGCAAGTTTCCTTTATTTGCTAATAGCTGAAAACCGCTGCTAAAAGAAGTGTTGAAAAAAGCATACAGCGCAAATCCGATTCCTCCAGCTGCTCCTGCACCAGGTAAGTTTTTACAATTTGTTTGAGTTGTTTCGCTAACGATTTGCTGATAATGAACCATGTCTTGCTCGTATTGCTTGAGTTCTTGTTCAGGTATCCCTTTTTGAGGTCCGAATATATAAACTGCGCCATTTGGCCCCAACAAAGGATTCTCCACATCACAAGCGACAGTGATATTTACATTCTTCAAACGAGTATCGAGCCTATCAGTTGAAATCTTATGGATTTTCTCAAGTTCAATCGGCAATATAGGCAGCACATTGTTTTCAGCATCAAAAAAATCTACTCCTAATGCTTGAAGCATGCCAACTCCACCGTCAACTGTCGCGCTCCCGCCCAGACCGACAATCATTTCTGTTGCCCCTAAGTTGAGTGCCGACAGCATTTGCTCGCCGACGCCATAGGAAGTGTGATTTCTAGGTCCATCCTCAGTATCGACTTTTATAATTCCGGCCCCTTCTAACACTTCTAAAAAGGCCTCAACAGTTCTTTCGCCGCCATCCGCAACGGAAAATGTCTCCACAATATGTTGCGGCAAGGTCTGTTGAACAATAGTGTTGGCTTCTTTACTGGTAAATGATCCTTTAAACGAATCGATTGCAGTTAAAATTTTCATGGTAAGCAACTCCTATTAGTAATTAGTGGACTTAGAACTACAAACGTCAGTTGGTACATAGGGTTTAAAAGAGTGCCCCAAAGTTGTGTAAAGCATTAGCTTGAACAGTTGATTTACGAAATGAATTTTTTCGTAAAGACGACTAAAAGTTATCATGAAATAAAGACTCTTGTTATCGAAAAAGTTCTGCAAACAACGGGATCTCTAGTGTCACAATTCGTGGCATTAGAAATTTTTGCTTTGACAAGATATGAAACTAAATTAAATCCTGAGACAAGCGATTCATTAAGCAATTTAGAGTCCAATCAAAATTATTTAGTCGAAATCAAAGAGAATGAAAGAGATTACTTTTTGAATTTCAATTAAGTAAGCTATTTAAAAACTTCTCAGCCTATTCGCATAATTTTTCTCATCTTCTTTTTGCTGGAACCAAGCAGGATAGCTTTTAACTACCATATCGGTTGAAATTTATTCTCGATAAGGTATATAAGAAGCTCTTAACTACCATATCGTTTGAATTTTATTCTTGATAAGGCACATAACAAGCTCTTAACAACCATATAGAGTTTATTTGGTTAATGATATGGTAGTTAGAATGCTTCTGATCGTCACGTGGACTTAATTAGAAACGGAATAATCAAGAGTCAGTCCTTACAGCTCTGTTTCACTTTTTTAGTAAAGAATGTCCTTAGCAATAGTCGTATAGAATAACTCCTTGATTTTTTCTGGACTGGATTCCCTGCCCAAAGCCCACATGAGTTTGCAGACGACAGCTTCTGTGGTCATGTCGTAAGCTTCTAGCACACTGACTTTGTTTTTTAATTTGTGCCCTACTTTGTAGACTTCCATGTCACTGCCTTCGTTTGGGACTTGAGTTGTCATGACGATTACTTTGCCAAGTTTAGTCCACTTTTTGATGACGTCATAAAAGCCGTATTCCGGCAATGAAGGGATTCCTCCAACACCATAACTTTCAATAATGATGGCATCTTTTTTAGACAACATAAAGTCGAGCACTTCAGCTTCAGCTCCTGGGGTCAATTTGTACAAACCGACCTTGGAATTGATGAAAGGGTAGAAAGTTGGCTTTTCCATTTTTGGTTGTTCAATGAACTGGATCAAATGGCTATCTTGGATAATCGCAATATAAGGGTAGTTGATACTAGAAAAAGCATTGAAGCTTTTAGAATGCGTCTTTCGCGCACGGGTTCCTAAAATGACTTTTCCATTGAAGACGATTTGTACACCGCTTGCCTTGTCAGAAGAAGCGTACAAAAAACTATCGTAGAGGTTCGTTTTAGAATCACTGATTTCCATATTGATTGGTTTTTGAGAACCGGTAATCACGATTGGTTTTGGAGAATGTTGGATCATGTAAGATAAAGCAGCGGCTGTATAAGCCATGGTATCCGTACCATGAGTAATGACAAAGCCATCATACTGGTC
The DNA here is from genome assembly GCF_045528485.1 of Desemzia sp. FAM 23990. Lineage (NCBI taxonomy): Bacteria > Bacillati > Bacillota > Bacilli > Lactobacillales > Carnobacteriaceae > Desemzia > Desemzia sp. FAM 23990. Next base: position 64,401 of record NZ_JBGQQW010000002.1, on the reverse strand, counting down.
ATAATGTTCTCGAATGGTTTCCGTCAAAAGTGTCCAGATGTCAGGAGATATATTGGTGCTGTCGATATTGCAGACTTCCAGCGTATCGATCTCACAAAGCTCAGAAATGCTGGGTATGTAATGCAGAATATCCGCTGAAGACATTTGTGGATCTAACCCATCTGGTGTTGCTGCAGAAGCAATTGTTCCGCCTGTGCCAATCATTAAAATCCGTTTCATAATCATGCTCCTTACATCTGTTTTATTGTCGTGAAATTAAGAACTCCTATATAGTCTTGATAAATAAAAATGGCTTTATTTTGGCCAACCTAGATAAATAGCGAACCCGATTAAGGTAATACCTGTTAACGAGCTAAGTTTGCTTAAATAACTTTTCGAAGGGCCTGTCTTTCCTTTAGGAATAAATCCATTAATCAACAATCCTACTCCTAAAATAAATGATATCATCATGATCCAAAATCCCATATAACTCCTCCTCATAACATAAATATCATGTGTGCAAATGTCCTCATTCAATTGTATTGTACCTTTTTTAGGAAGAAACCAATAGATAAGATAATTTAAAAAAAGAATAAAGTTTCTAGTTGTAATCCACACCCAATACTGCTACAATCATTTACAGCAAAGTCCTTTTAATTTGATCCTGTGAGATCGAGAAGGGTAACAAATCGAATATATTTGATACCAGAGGTCCTTTTGCGAATAAAAAATTCACATAGGGGCATTTTTTTATGCCCAGGAGAGGAAGTATTGGTATGGCTGTAGAGCAAAAAAAATTATTGTTGGACATTGAGGAAAAACCACCAGTAGCTAAAGGTTTGTTATTGAGTTTTCAACACGTTTTTGCCATGTTTGGAGCAACTATTTTAGTACCATTGATTCTAGGAATGCCAGTTTCCGTAGCTTTATTAGCAAGTGGAGTTGGAACATTGATTTATCAAATCGCTACAAAATCAAAAGTACCCGTATATCTTGGTTCTTCATTTGCATATATTACAGCAATGGCTGTGGCTATTCAGCAAATGGGCGGGGATATCAGTGCAGCTCAAACAGGAGTTGTTTTAGTCGGGTTATTGTATGTTTTAATAGCAGGATTTGTGAAATTACTAGGAACAAAATGGATCGATAAATTGTTGCCGCCGATCGTAATTGGGCCAATGATCATGGTGATTGGTTTAGGGTTAGCCGGCTCTGCAGTCACGAATGCAGGATTTGTAAAAGGAGGCGACTTGCGTCACATCGTTGTAGCTATCAGTACCTTCTTGATCACAGCGTTTGTCAATACAAAAGGAAAAGGATTCTTCAAGATCATTCCCTTCTTGATTGGAATCGTAGGCGGATATCTAGTCGCCCTAGCGTTGGGGTTAGTAGATTTCACGGCAGTCACTGAAGCCAGTTGGTTTGAAGTGCCGGGTTTGCGTTTGCCATTTGCAACGCCTTGGTTCGAGCATTACGAATTTTACTTTGGTCCGGAAACACTAGCGATCTTGCCAGTCGCATTAGTAACCGTTTCTGAACACATTGGAGATCATACTGTTTTAGGGAAAATCACCAATCGTCAATATTTAAAGAATCCTGGTTTATCTCGTACATTGATCGGTGATGGAGTAGCAACAGCTGTGTCAGCTTTGATCGGAGGCCCTGCGAATACGACTTATGGTGAGAACACCGGGGTTATTGGAATGACCAGAATCGCCTCAGTGTCCGTTATTCGTAATGCTGCTTTTATCGCGATCGGATTGAGTTTCTTTGGGAAATTTACAGCTTTGATTTCTACTATTCCAAATGCAGTTCTTGGAGGAATGTCTATCTTGCTTTACGGAGTCATCGCAAGCAATGGATTGAAAGTCTTAATTGAAGAACAAGTGGACTTTGGGAAAATCCGTAATTTGATCATTGCCAGCAGTATGTTGGTATTAGGTCTTGGAGGAGCGGTCTTGGAGATTGGCTCTATCATTACTTTCTCAGGAACAGCCTTAAGTGCGATTGCAGGAATTCTTTTAAACTTGATTCTGCCTCAAGAAACAGAATATATGCCAGATGAGCAAATCGAACCTGCAGCAGAGAAGAACGCTGTTAGTGCAAATGAATAAAAACAAGCAACACAAACTTAAACAGGGACGGAGAATTTGTTTCTCCATCCCTGTTTTTAATTTCTAAAATGAGTTTTCTGGAGGAGTATTTTTTACGTTCCCTATTAGATCAATTAGAGGAATAAAGGGAACGCAAATTGATTGCCAGTGCTCCAATGGCTTCGGTGCCGTAGTTTTAGTTGTCTGAACGTGAAGGGTCATCGGAATAGGGTGGTACAACAGTATCATGTGTTCCCGGTCTGTTTCCTCTAATCAAATCATCTGAATCTACAAGTCCAGTGCGTTCATCTGATGCAGGAGAGCCTAAGGAACCTTCAGGCATAGAAGTATCTACAGTCTCATCCGGCAGCATATTTTCATCTGTATCGGCAAGAAGGTTCGTGTCTATAGAAGTATCTACTTCATCTTCATAAGAGTAATCTGATTCGCCTCCCAGTACAGCATCCTCTGAAATAGAAGGAGTCCGGGCATTTCCGGGATTAGAATTTGGTACATAATGACTATTGCGGCGTTTTTCATCCATATCGTCTTCGTTATCTAAAACAGGAGGGATACTGGACGGTTCTTCGTCAGTAGGATCAGCTACTACATGTTCTTCACTAGTGACAGGAGGCGTGCTGTTGCTGAAATCAGTTGCACCTGCCTCACTTGAAAAATCATCTACCAATAAGACAAGTTTTCCATTATCAATGTCATCTTGATAAGGTTCTAATATGTCTTCGTCTGCTTCATAACCAGAGTCATCACTTGAGAAGACATCTTTGATTTTCTCCCACATAGATTCATCCGTGTCTGCATGTTCAGTGTTGATTTGTGCATCTGCAGCTCCTGAGAATCGGTCGTAAGCCTCTTTATTCGATATTAAGGTAAGCAATGTTCTATCGTAGCCTTGATGAATTAATTCCTCAATAGCTTGATTCGCTTCTTCAGTTGTTGCATAACTTCCTTTAACAAATTTTCCCATATTTCGTTCCTCCTTAGTGATATTTACTGTACCTTTAGTGTAAAGAGATTTGAAATAAACAGCAAAACATATGCGTTGGAAATTTTTTTCTAGAAGAAGTTTAGACATCCAGTTCCAGCAAATTAAACCCTGTATAGCCATAGAGTGTTCACGAGGCAGCTCAAAAAATAAACTAAAACTTGTAGGGGATAAAAAGACATGCTATCATAGGAAATAAAATGAATTTTTAGGGGGAATAACTGTTACATGGACAGTGATAGTATAAGGTACATTATCTTTTTAGGACTGCTCATAGCAGCATCTGGATTCTTTTCTGCTTCTGAGACAGCTTACACATCGTTAAATCGTATCCGTTTGAAAAATATGGCAGATGAGGGAAACAAGAAAGCTTCTTTAGCGTTGTCTCTAGCAGACAACTACGATATGCTTCTGTCTACTATTTTAGTAGGAAACAATATCGTAAATATTTTAGCTTCATCTTTAGCCACCATTTTATTTGTAAAGTATTTTCCGGTAGCCGGCGTAACCATTTCAACAATTGTTATGACGGTATTGGTATTGATTTTTGGGGAGATTTCTCCAAAAAGTATTGCCAAAGAAAGACCTGAAGTTTTTGCAGTAAACGTTGCACCATTTTTAAGAATTCTTATGGTATTGCTGACACCAGTTAATTTTTTCTTTAAATCATGGAAAAAATTACTGAACAAGATGTTTACTTTTGAAGCTGATGACAGCATCAGCGAAAAAGAATTGTTATTTTTGGTGGATGAAGCTCAAAATAGCGGTGGGATTGAAAATCACGAACATCAATTGATCCGATCAGCGATTACGTTTAATGAGTTGGAAGTGCAAGATATTCTAACGCCTCGTGTAGATGTTGTGGGAACAGATGTTAATAGCAGCTTGGAAGAAATGGAAGAATTGTTTCTTACAGAAGGTTATTCAAGAATAGTACTTTATGATGACTCAATTGATAAAGTCGTAGGTGTTTTGCACCAAAAAGATTTTTATGCTTTCAGCAAGAACTTGGACAATCCTCAAGCAAATAAAAATATTCAATCCATTATAAAAGATGTCATTTGGACGCCAGGGAATATGAAAATTTCTAAGTTGTTGAAACAATTGCAATTGGAAAAAGCTCATTTGGCGATTGTCAGTGATGAGTATGGTGGAACGATTGGTATAGTGACATTAGAAGATATTCTAGAGGAACTCGTTGGAGAAATCTGGGATGAGCATGATGAAGTGACAGAAGAAGTGGTGAAGATAGACGATACTACTTATCGCATTGCGGCTTCTGCCAATTTAGATAAAATGTTGACTTCGTTTGGTATTGAAGAAGAGTTCGTCTCCAATACAGTGAGCGGTTTTATTATAGAACAATTGGGTAAATTGCCGGATGAGGGAGAAGCTTTCATCTACCACAATCTTAAAATAACCGTTACTAAAGTGAGGTTTAGACGGATTTTAGAGACCCTTGTTGAAGTGATTCCTGCAACTGCTGAAACAGAAGATGCATTTTCTCTTAATGAGATGAACCAATCATTTGATACCGTTAAAGGTTAGAAATGACGCCCTATGAGCTTCGATAGCGGATTTGGCTGCTATGCTTATAGGGCATTTTAAATCAAACTAACAGGTCTCTAGGAATCAGTTTACTACCTTCTTGCAGGTTGAAAACAGCTACCTTCTTGCAGGTTGAAAACAGCTTGACAGCAAAGGGAAGTAATGGTAAATTGTGACCGATACCTTAGTTTTTAAGAAAGAATAGGTGAAAAAATTGAGTGCGAAAAAAACAGCTTTAGCATGCACTGTTTGCGGCTCGCGTAACTATACAGCCCGCGCAGGTGAAACAGCAAGATCTGAACGGTTAGAAATCAAAAAATTCTGTAAATATTGCAATAAACATACTATGCATCGTGAAACTAAATAATAGAGTCTACACATAGTCTGGAGGGAATGTAGTGGGAAAAGTAAAAAACTTTTTTGGCGGTGTTCGTCAAGAAGTGCGCCAAGTGACTTGGCCAACAGGAAAAGAACTGAGAAAATATACGGTTACTGTCTTTGGAGTAGTCATCCTGTTTGCAATTTTCTTCTTTGTAGTTGATTTTGCAATCACATCTTTACTAGATTTGTTCATCTAAAAAACAATATTGTTGCCATATGACTAGCACAAATGCTTGACTAATGGTATACTGAGTGCAATAAATCATCACGCAGAACCTTCCTTATATGATGGAGAAGGTTTTTTTGTGTGTTTAAATTAAACGATGCGAGTATAATGAATTATAACCTATACAAGGAGTGTTAATAATGGAAGAATTGGAACTTGAAAAACAATGGTATGTGCTGCATACGTATTCTGGCTATGAAAACAAAGTCAAACAGAACATTGAATCTCGTGCAAACAGCATGAACATGGAAGAACACATTTACAGAGTGGTAGTACCTGAAGAAGAGGAACACGAAGTAAAAAATGGGAAAGAAAAGATCAAAATGAAAAAAGTCTTTCCTGGGTATGTATTGGTAGAAATGATCATGTCAGATGACTCTTGGTATGTTGTACGTAACACTCCAGGTGTAACTGGTTTTGTTGGTTCACACGGTGCGGGAAGCAAGCCAGCTCCATTATTGCCGGAAGAAGTAAAATCTATTTTACGCAGCTTGGGCATGAATACACGTCATCAAGAAATTGACTTTGAAGTTGGTGAAACAGTTACGATTGTTGAAGGAGCCTTCAATGGTATGACTGGTAAGGTAACAGCAATTGATGAAGAAAGAGCAAAATTAAAAGTGAACGTTGAGATGTTCGGACGTGAAACAAGTACAGAATTAGAATTCGATCAAGTAGACAAACTATAGAGAGTGGAATAAGGCGTTTGGCTTTCCGGAAATAAGCCCGCCACCAACAGTTAGGTGTTGTTCCTAACTGTTGGTGCCGGACTTATTGGCGTGTAAGCTGCCTTACGCAACTCGTTTTAGATAGAGAGTGGAATAAGGCGCTTAACTTTCTGCAGCTTGTTTAAAAGGAATGAAGGAACTGGGGAAAAAGTCACTTTTTAATAATAATTTGGATCTTCATCTTCTAGCGTTGGTAAAGAAATTTTCTCCGGTCTACGGGGTTGCTTATGAAAGCCATGGGAACGCCTTGAGCCGAAAAACGCGTCTCAAGGCTTGCAAGCGTCAAGCTAAGCGTAACGGCTAAAGCCTAACGCTCAGTAATTGCCATGATTGTTGCTGCTTCAGCAGCTTGCAATCATGGTACACTTGGGCGGACGTCCACAGTGTTTCCTTTTTTTGCATCCTTTTTCATGGCTATAAGCAACCCCATATTCCTCCAAAAATTTCTAGGAATGATTTTTTTAAAGGTTTAGGATTTATTTTTTTCCTTACCAACGTCAAATGTTTTAGAACCAATAATTTATAAATCTGAGTAATTAAAAACACCGTCAAGTCAAGGATCCTTCTTCCTAGATTTGACGGTGTTTTCTAATTCAGCTAGTTATTCCCCAGCTCCTCTTTTTTATCTTCTGAGAAAAAATCTTAGGTATCAGAACTCAAAGAAAAGCTGTAAAGATTTTCTTCTATTTGTCTTTCTTCGTTGAAACGACGTTCTACAAAAGTAACGTGGTTTTCTTGGTCAACTAAGATAACGGTAGTGCCGATAGTCCCGTATTCTTTCGTGCGAATAAAAATGGCAGAAGCAGCTTCTTCGAATTCAATAGGAAGACCGGTTTTCGGCAATGCTTCTTTTGGAGCGGTCTGTTCGTCTGAAAACAAAGCGAATAATTGATCGGTGAGTTGTTCTTTCGAGCCGCTTAGTTGCTTTATTCTACTGGTAACTGTGGCAACTTTAGGCCAGGGAGTATCTAGAGTAGCATTGCTTAAACCATGTGTGCCAGGCGTTAACTCATTTAGCTGATTTTCACTATTATTATAATGAAGAAATTGACCTTCAAGAATGTTGCCGAAGATTAAATTATAGCCGTCATACTGATGTCTAGTATTGATTAAATCATCCGCATATTCAGCGGCTGTTTGATCACCGGTTAAAAAGTTTTTGACTAAAGTGCCTCTGGAAGTCAAAAAAGCTTGCGGATCTTCAGACGTCTGTCTAGTAGAAACTTTTCGACAATTTGTGAGGGCTGCGAATTTACCCTGTTTGGTCAACCCCAGCCAAGTGCCTTTTTGGAGTTCGTCTTGACCAGCTAATAACTCGGGATGGTCTTTCCAGAAGTGAGCAGATTTTGTAGGTCTGCGATAAGCTTCATCGCGGTTAGCAGCAAACACAAATTTATAAGCGCCGTTTTGATGGAATTTTAAGCCGATATTGCACATAATATCCTCCTCGGTTTCAGTGGTTGGTCCTTTCAGTATACAGTAATGAGATAAAATAGGGGTATAAAGTGTATTGGCTTAAAATCGATGTCGTAAACAAGTTTTGTGCTATACTAAATGAAATTAAGTTCAAGAGGTGAAGGTAAATGAGAGAAATTATATTGATTCTTTCAGAAATGATGAATCGAATCCACGATGTCCTTATGTATGGAATAGGGATCGACATGTCAGATAAAGAATTGCATTTTTGGGTGATCGGTTTTATTGGATTAATAACATTTTTAGCAGTGTTCGTCTTAGCAAAAATTATTCAAAAATTGAAATTCAGTACAACGATCCTTTCGTTTATCTTTACTTTTGTAGTGATGACAGTATTTGTATTTGCTATCGAAATCCAGCAAGCTGTTACCAATAGCGGGAATATGGAATTTGCAGATGCTATTGCCGGGCTTTGGGGATTTGTTGTGTTCTTTGCCGTGTATGCGGTAATTGCAGGGATCTTTTATAACGCTTTTCGATTAGTTAGAAAGAAGAAGCGAAAGGCTAAACCAATTAAAAACAGTAACTATACTGGGAAACAAAAAAAGGTATCGGATCCAGACATTGTGGAAGAATGGAGCGAGGCTTCATCAGAACCAGCTCAGACGGTCAAATACAGAACTGAAGCCAGAAAACAACGAGAACAATCACGCGAATAGCGTTTTGTCTGTTTAATGAATGGCTCGAAAGTCAAAAAAAGAATGGTTAAAATGAAAAGCTGCATTAAAACAATAACTATTTCTTGATCCGATACCGCTGCGCTGATTGCTTTTGCAGAGATGCCCCAAAACAAAGGTATTTTTAAGCCATTTAAAAAGCTTTTCCTAAATGCTAACGATAAATCGGTCTTGAAATACTTATTTCTCCACGTCATACGCATGAAAAAATTTAAATAAAAAATAAGATTCCGATTCCGTTTGAAACTTGAAAGTTTGGAGACTACAGGCTCCAGACGGTCCCATGGCTTTCCACAAGCAAACCCGTCCATTCCGGAGGGAATTTCACCCCATAGAGCCGCCCCTACTTATTAAGAGAGCGTTTTAAAAAGAAGACCTTAATTTTTGGGAGAAAGTACTTTTCATGCGTATGATGGGTTATTTCTCTAAATCATATGATGGGTTATTTCTCTAAATCTTATTGACAAGATTTGGAAAGTGTAATATAATTCCATGGTACGTTTAGACGTATGTTTAAAGTGGGAGGGGAAATATTAACCCCATTCAACCACACCCGGACTAAATCAAGGAGGAATGTCTCGTGGCTAAAAAAGTTGTTAATGTCGTAAAATTACAAATTCCTGCAGGTAAAGCAAGTCCTGCTCCACCCGTAGGTCCAGCTTTAGGTCAAGCACAAGTGAATATCATGGGATTCTGTAAAGAATTCAATGCACGCACAGCTGACCAAGCAGGTATGATCATCCCTGTTGTAATCTCTGTATATGAAGACCGTTCATTTACATTTGTTACAAAAACTCCACCAGCTGCTATTTTATTGAAAAAAGCTGCAGGTGTTGAATCAGGTTCTGGTGAACCAAATACTAAAAAAGTTGCAACTGTTTCTCGCGCGCAAGTTAGAGAAATCGCTGAAACTAAACAAGAAGACTTAAACGCTGCATCTGTTGAAGCTGCAATGCGTATGGTCGAAGGTACTGCACGAAGCATGGGATTTGTTGTAGAAGACTAATCTGATTAAAGCTTCTCAGTATCTCTTCGTGAAGCTTGCTTTACGGAGAATAAGTGGGAGGTTTAACCGTTATAACCACAATCAAGGAGGAAAAAAACATGGCTAAAAAGAGTAAAAAATTCTTAGCTGCTTTGGAAAAAGTAGATACTTTAAAAGCATATTCAGTTGAAGAAGCTGTAGCTTTAGTAAAAGAAATTGATTACGCTAATTTCGATGCAACTGTAGAAGTTGCTTACCGTCTTGGAGTTGACCCTAAGAAAGCTGACCAACAAATTCGTGGAGCAGTTGTTCTTCCAAACGGAACAGGTAAAACACAAAGAGTATTAGTTTTTGCTAAAGGCCCTAAAGCTGCTGAAGCAGAAGCTGCAGGAGCAGATTACGTAGGTGATTCTGATCTTGTTCAAAAAATCAATGGTGGATGGATGGACTTCGACGTTGTTGTAGCAACTCCAGACATGATGGGTGAAGTTGGACGTCTTGGACGTGTCTTAGGACCTAAAGGTTTAATGCCTAACCCTAAAACAGGAACTGTTACAATGGATGTAACTAAAGCTATCAACGAAATCAAAGCTGGTAAAGTAACTTACCGCGTGGACAAACAAAGTAATTTGCATGCTCCAATCGGTAAAGTATCTTTCGATGCTGATAAATTGATCGAAAACTTTAGAACTATCCAAGATACAGTGTTGAAAGCTAAGCCTTCAACTGCTAAAGGTGTTTACATTAAAAACATCACTATTACATCAACATTTGGCCCAGGGGTTAAAGTTAACCCTCAAGCATTCTAAAAAAATCATAAAGTTCTTGACCTAGATGATTAGAATTGGTAAAATCATCTAGGTTAAGAATAAATTGAATTATTACCGAAGACAGTAGGTGGCATTTGCCTTAATTTCCTACCGAGGATGATATGTCGTGAATATACACTACACAATCTCTATGTCTACGGTGACATGGGATTTTTTGTTTGTCTAGGATTTTTTTTAAAAAGTCAAAATAAAAAATTCCCGCCAATTGATCAGGAGGTGAAATGTTAATGAGTGAAGCAGCAATCGCTAAAAAACAAGAATTAGTAGATTTAGCTACAACAAAATTCAAAGATGCTGCCGCAGTAGTCGTAGTTGATTACCGTGGATTAACAGTTGAACAAGTTACTGAATTACGTAAACAATTACGTGAAGCAGGAGTTGAAATGCGCGTTATTAAAAACTCTATCTTATCTCGTGCGGCTAGTACAGCTGGACTTGAAGGAATGGATGACGTATTTAAAGGCCCTACAGCCGTTGCTTTCAGTAACGAAGATGTTGTTGCACCAGCCAAAATTATTGCTAATTTTGCTAAAGAAGCAGAAGCTTTAGAAATTAAAGGTGGCGTTATCAGTGGTAAAGTTTCTTCAGTAGAAGAAATCAACACACTTGCAACACTACCAGACCACGATGGTCTACTTTCTATGTTGCTATCTGTACTTCAAGCACCAATCCGCAATACTGCACTTGCAGTCAAAGCTGTTGCAGAACAAAAAGAAGAAGTTGCTTAATTAAAAGCACTATTCTTTCAATCAACAAACAAGCAAGTTAATAAAAAAACTAAAACATTATAAACGGAGGAACTAACAATGGCATTAAACATTGAACAAATTGTTGCTGACTTAAAAGAATCAACAATCTTAGAATTAAACGACTTAGTAAAAGCAATTGAAGAAGAATTTGGCGTAACTGCTGCTGCTCCTGTAGCTGCTGCTGGTGGAGCTGGAGAAGCTGCTGCTGCAGAACAAACTGAATTTACAGTTGAATTAACAGATGCTGGATCTGCTAAAATCAAAGTTATCAAAGCAGTTCGTGAAGCTACTGGCTTAGGCTTGAAAGAAGCTAAAGCATTAGTTGACGAAGCTCCTAAAGCAATCAAAGAAAACATCTCTAAAGAAGATGCTGAAGCATTGAAAGAAGCTATTGAAGCTGCTGGTGGTTCTGTAGAAGTTAAATAATCATTTTTTAAATGATCATTTAGTTCTATAACGAGCGAAAAGGTGTGAATCGGAAACGATTCACACCTTTTTTCTTTGTGTACATTGGCTGGTTTAGGCTGCCTAATGTAGAGAAGCGGCTTTAACGGATTGTCTAAAGCCCTCAAGCCGGATATAATAGGTTAAAATAGAGGTATCTATTTGTAAGAAGGAAGATACGAGTAAAGGAGATCAAGAAATATGTCTGATCATTATTATACTAGCAATCCAAATGCTAAAAGCAATATTGATTCATGGAAGTTTACTTTGCGCGGACACGAATTTACTTTTTTAACAGATTCAGGTGTGTTTTCTAAAGCGACGGTTGATTACGGCTCGCGTGTATTAATTGAAACAGTTGATTTCAGCCAATTACCTGAAGGTGACTTATTAGATCTTGGCTGCGGCTATGGTCCGATGGGATTATCCTTTGCTAAGGAAGAGAACGAACGTAAGGTAGAGATGGTAGATGTCAACGAACGAGCGATTGGGCTGGCTCAGCAAAATGCTCTTAAAAACAAAGTGACGAATGTGGATATACACCAGTCCAATATTTACGGAAATGTAAAAGGTACTGAGTTTGCCGGGATTTTCAGCAATCCGCCAATTCGAGCTGGAAAACAAGTGGTTCATGAAATTCTGACGGGAGCTTATGATTACCTTAAGACAGGTGGAGCTTTAGTGATCGTGATTCAAAAGAAACAAGGTGCTCCAAGTGCGAAAGAAAAAATGAACGAGACTTTTGGCAATGCAGAAGTCATTGCAAAAGATAAAGGATATTGGATTATCCAAAGTGTGAAAGAATAGATCATGCTATTCTTTCTTTTTTTGGTTATTTTGATTGACTTCTGTGGAAGTAATTTGTAAACTAAATGATAAGTTAATTAGAAATTAGAAATAGATAATAAAACGCTGTGAAAAGAAGAGTATATTCAGAGGAAACCTTAAAGAGAGCCTTGTTTGGTGAAAATAGGCAGGAGCGAATGAATAGAAGATGGTCTTGGAGCGGGATGGACGAGTAAGGCAATTAGTAAATGAGTCCATAACGGATGCACCCGTTACAGTGCCTCAGTACAATATTCTAGATTTTTGTACTGATTGAGACAAACACAGTGATGTGCTTGTAAAACAAGGTGGTAACACGAAATTGATATTTGCTTTCGTCCTTGAAAAGAAGTTCTGTAAAGAGCTTTCTTTTTGAGGGCGATTTTTTTATTCTAAATTAAATACACTAAATGCGATGAAGAGAAAAGTATGTTTGCTGTACAACAATGACAGAGAGCCTGAGAGCTGAGAACGGGTTTGTTGGTGCAAATGGAAAATGGCCTCTGAGCAAGGATACCGAATGCTTTTAAGTGTACGGCTGTCATGGGTGCGCCCGTTAAAGCGTCAGAGTATCGAGATGAATTCTTTGTACTTGTTGAGGAATTGTTTGAAAAAGCAATTTGAAAAAAGGTGGTAACACGAACTAATAAACGTTCGTCCTTTTGGTTGAACTGAGTTCAGTCAAAAGGGCGGCGTTTTTTTATTTTTTGAAGGAGGGATCATAATCTTAAGGTGTGCTCGAAATTATTTTAAATACGTATATTTTTATAAAGCAGCTGGGTGAACCCAGAATTAAACCAAAGAGGTGGAAACATGAAAAAATTCAAATCATTCATACTTACTATATTATCTATTGCAACATTAATTGTTCTTACTGCGTGTGGTGCGGCATCTGGAGAAAGTCAAACGGTCAAATTAGGGGTAGTCGGAGAAATCAATGAACCTTGGGAATACGTTAAAGAACAGTTGGCAGCAGAAGGAATCGAGATCGAATTGGTGAAATTTTCCGATTATAGTACGCCGAACCGAGCTTTAGCGGATGGGGAAATCGATATGAACTCCTTCCAAACAAAAATCTTTATGGAAGCTTTTAATGAAGATACAGGAAATAATCTGACTTCTATTGGGGATACTGTTATTGCGCCATTAGGAATCTATTCTCAAAAAATAACAGATATCAGCGAGATCAAAGAGGGCGACAGTATTGCCATTCCAAATGATGCGTCAAATGAAGGGCGGGCGTTGCTGTTGTTGCAGACAGCTGGTTTGATTGAGGTCGATCCTTCTAAAGGGCAAGTTCCTGTTGTAGAAGATGTGACGTCTAATCCGCTGAATCTACAATTTGAAGTGATAGATTCAGCTCAAACAGCACGTGCTCTGGAGGATGTAACAGCTTCTGTCATCAATAGCGGGATGGCAGTCGATGCTGGATTTATTCCAACTGAGGATGCGATTTTCTTAGAACCAGTAACGGAAGATTCAGATCCTTACTACAATGCTATCGTTGTGCGTGAAGAAGATAAAGATAATGAGTTGTATCAAAAAATCGTGGATGTCTATCAAACAGATGGAACTAAAGAAGTTATTGAAGAAAGTTCAAAAGGCTCCTCCATCCCAGTGTGGGAATAACGGATAGAGTGAAAAAGACTGACTGAGGATTTTTTTGAGGCTGTTGAAAAGATGTAGTTTTATTTCAAAGGTGATCTGATTAGAAAATGAAGGCGAGGAAATGGTGAATATACCAGTCCTCGCTTTTTTTACGTTACCTATTGCATTAATTATTCGGATAAAGGGAACGCAAAATTAAATTGCGTTCCCTTTAAGATGATATTATCTTAGAAAAGGAACGCAAACTGGATTTGCGTTCCTTTTAGAGCTTAAATTTTGACAAAAGGTCACGTAAATTGACTTTCGCTACTTCAGCAGCCGCGTAGTTTTTTTCGGCAGTCTTTTTTTTGATGAATAAGAAAGAAAAAAACTTCCTTTATAGTATTGACTATTGCTTTAAAGGAGTGTAAAATAAATAGATGCAAATACTATCTAAAAAATAAGCTTTTGGTTTGAAATATTGTCCAAATCAAAGGGTTATGTATGTAAAACAAAAGAAAATGTGCTTTTTCTGAAAAAGTTACGGATCTTTTGGTTTTTTTTTGCCTAAAAACAGGTTGTGATTTCTATTCTTAATAATTGTAATCTAAACGTAATAAAAGGCGGCATACTAGATATGAATAATCATTTGAGGGGTGAACAGGTTGGCAGGCCACTTAGTAAATTACGGTAAACACCGTACACGTAGAAGTTATGCACGTATCAATGAAGTTTTAGAACTGCCGAATCTGATTGAGATTCAATCAGACTCATATCAATGGTTCTTAGATGAAGGATTGCGTGAAATGTTTAGAGATATTTCACCAATTGAAGACTTCGCAGGAAACTTATCATTAGAGTTCCTTGACTATACATTACAGGAACCAAAATACACGGTATCAGAAGCTCGTGCTCATGACGCAAATTATTCCGCACCTATATACGCAAAATTACGTTTGATCAACAAAGAAACTGGAGAAGTGAAAGACCAAGAAGTCTTCTTCGGTGATTTCCCGTTAATGACTGAAATGGGAACGTTCATTATCAATGGAGCTGAACGTGTTATCGTTTCTCAATTGGTTCGTTCACCAGGTGTTTATTTCAATCTGAAAATCGATAAAAACGGCCGTGAAAGCTTCGGAACTACTTTGATTCCTAACCGTGGAGCTTGGTTGGAATTTGAAACAGATGCTAAAAACATCTCTTATGTGCGTATTGACCGTACACGTAAAATTCCATTGAGTGTTCTTGTTCGTGCATTAGGATTCGGCTCGGATGATCAAATTCTAGAAATCTTTGGTGAAAATACTTCACTAGGATTAACTTTGGAAAAAGACATTCATAAAAACGCTAGCGACTCTCGTACTGAAGAAGCCTTAAAAGATGTTTATGAACGACTACGTCCAGGTGAACCAAAGACAGCAGACAGTTCAAGAAGCTTGTTAACAGCTCGTTTCTTTGATCCAAAACGTTATGACTTGGCAGCTGTAGGTCGTTACAAAGTAAATAAAAAATTAAGCTTGAAAACGCGTTTGTTCAATCAAACAGTAGCTGAAACGTTGATCGATTCTGAAACAGGAGAAATTATCGTTGAGGCTGGTACATTATTAGACCGCGACCAAATGGATAAATTAAATGACTACTTGGACAACGGCTTAAATAGTGTAACTTTCTATCCAAATGAAGATGGTGTAGTTCCAGAACCCATCAAATTGCAAATTGTAAAAGTTTACTCTAAAGAAAACCCTGAACGCATTGTAAATGTTATTGGAAACGGAAATGTTTCTGAAGACCACAAACACGTTACACCGGCTGATATTTTATCTGCTATGAGTTACTTCTTTAACTTGCAAGAAAGCATCGGAAACGTAGACGATATTGACCACTTAGGTAATCGTCGTATTCGTTCAGTAGGTGAATTATTGCAAAATCAATTCCGTATTGGTTTGTCTCGTATGGAACGTGTGGTTCGTGAACGTATGTCTATTCAAGATATGTCTACTGTTACACCACAACAATTGATCAATATTCGTCCAGTTGTAGCATCAATCAAAGAATTCTTTGGTTCTTCTCAATTGTCTCAATTCATGGATCAAACTAACCCATTAGGGGAATTGACTCACAAACGTCGTCTATCAGCATTAGGACCCGGTGGTTTAACAAGAGACCGTGCCGGATATGAAGTTCGTGACGTTCACTATTCTCACTATGGCCGTATGTGTCCGATTGAAACGCCTGAAGGTCCTAATATCGGTTTGATCAATAGTTTATCCAGTTTTGCGAAAGTAAATAAATTTGGATTTATTGAGACTCCTTACCGTCGTGTTGACCGTGAAACAGGTAAAGTAACTGGAAAGATCGACTACCTGACAGCTGATGAAGAAGATAACTATGTCATTGCTCAAGCAAATGCTATTTTGAATGAAGATGGTACATTTGCAAATGATGTTGTATTAGCTCGTTATAAAGATGAAAACTTGGAGATGGATGTAGCTCGTGTAGACTACATGGACGTTTCTCCTAAACAAGTAGTTGCCGTTGCGACAGCATGTATTCCTTTCTTGGAAAACGATGACTCGAACCGTGCCTTAATGGGTGCGAACATGCAACGTCAAGCTGTACCGTTGATCAAACCAGACGCTCCTCTTGTAGGGACTGGTATGGAACACGTAACAGCTAAAGACTCTGGAGCTGCTTTGATTTGTAAAAATGACGGTATTGTAGAATACGTCGATGCTGATGAAGTTCGCGTTCGTCGCGACAATGGCGCATTAGACAAATATACAGTTATCAAGTTCCAACGTTCTAACTCAGGTACTTCTTATAACCAAAACCCTATCGTTGCTAAAGGCGACCGCGTAGACAAAGGCGAGATCCTAGCTGACGGTCCTTCAATGGATCAAGGAGAAATGGCTCTTGGACAAAACCCGGTTATTGCTTTTATGACTTATGATGGGTACAACTTTGAGGATGCTATCATTATGAGTGAACGTTTAGTAAAAGACGACGTTTATACTTCTATTCATATTGAAGAATATGAATCAGAAGCTCGTGATACAAAACTTGGACCTGAAGAAATCACTCGTGAAATTCCAAACGTCGGTGATGACGCACTGAAAAACTTGAACGAAATGGGTATTATCCGTATTGGTGCTGAAGTAAAAGATGGTGATTTATTAGTAGGTAAAGTAACTCCTAAAGGGGTAACGGAATTATCTGCTGAAGAACGCTTATTGCACGCAATCTTTGGAGAAAAAGCTCGTGAAGTTAGAGATACATCCTTGCGTGTACCTCACGGAGGCGGCGGTATTGTTCATGATGTGAAAATCTTTACTCGTGAAGCTGGGGACGAATTATCTCCAGGTGTCAATATGCTGGTTCGTGTGTACATCGTTCAAAAACGTAAAATCAACGTTGGAGATAAGATGGCGGGTCGTCACGGTAATAAAGGGGTAGTTTCCTTAATCTTACCTGAAGAAGATATGCCATTCTTACCAGATGGTACACCAATCGATATTATGTTGAATCCACTAGGGGTTCCTTCTCGTATGAATATTGGGCAAGTATTTGAAACTCACATGGGTATGGCTGCTCGTCGTTTAGGTATTCGTATCGCAACGCCAGTATTTGATGGTGTTCGTGAAGAAGACTTATGGGCTACTGTTAAAGAAGCAGGAATGGCTTCAGATGCTAAAACCGTATTGTATGACGGACGAACTGGTGAACCTTTTGACAACCGTGTAACCGTTGGGGTTATGTACATGATCAAATTGGCTCACATGGTCGATGACAAATTACACGCTCGTTCAACTGGACCATACTCACTTGTTACACAACAACCATTGGGTGGTAAAGCTCAATTTGGTGGACAACGTTTTGGTGAGATGGAAGTTTGGGCTCTTGAAGCATATGGAGCTGCTTATACTTTACAAGAAATCTTAACGTACAAATCAGATGATGTTGTTGGACGTGTGAAAACTTATGAAGCTATTGTTAAAGGAGAACCAATTCCTACACCAGGTGTTCCTGAATCTTTCCGTGTATTAGTCAAAGAGTTGCAATCTCTTGGATTAGACATGAAAGTATTGGATGCACAAGATGAAGAAATTGAATTACGCGATATGGATGATGACGATGATATCGGAACTGTCGATGCGCTTAGCAAATACGCTGAAGAGCAAGAAAAAGCTAGACAACAAGATTCTGAATAAGAGGTAGTTAGAGTTGATTCCAAAGTAATTGGAATCAGCTCTGCACCTTATTCAATAAAAAGAACGAAACAATTCGAGCAAGTTAGGGCAGCTCAAAAAATAAAGGGAGGTAGGCCCCTTGATAGACGTTAATAATTTTGAAAGCATGCAAATCGGTTTGGCTTCTTCTGATAAAATCCGCAGTTGGTCTTATGGAGAAGTTAAAAAACCTGAAACTATCAACTATCGTACGCTAAAACCTGAACGTGATGGTTTATTCTGTGAACGCATTTTTGGCCCATCAAAAGACTGGGAATGTGCTTGTGGGAAGTACAAACGTATTCGTTATAAAGGAATCGTTTGTGATCGTTGCGGCGTTGAAGTTACTCGTTCAAAAGTACGTCGCGAACGTATGGGTCACATTGAATTAGCAGCACCAGTAACACACATTTGGTACTTTAAAGGTATTCCGAGCCGTATGGGTCTTGTATTGGATATGAGTCCTCGTGCGTTAGAAGAAATCATTTATTTTGCTTCTTATGTAGTTATTGAACCAGGTAACACAACGCTTGAAAAGAAACAATTGTTAACAGAAAGAGAATATCGTGAAAAACGTGCGCAATACGGAAATGAATTCAAAGCCGGTATGGGTGCTGAAGCGATTAAACAATTGTTGGACGATGTAGAATTAGGTAAAGAAGTTGAAGAGTTAAAAGAAGAGTTAACTACTGCAACTGGTCAAAAACGAACTCGTGCGATCCGCCGTTTAGATATTTTGGAAGCATTCCATTTATCTGGCAACCACCCAACTTGGATGGTAATGGACGTAGTTCCGGTTATCCCGCCAGAAATCCGCCCAATGGTTCAATTAGAAGGCGGACGTTTTGCAACAAGTGACTTGAATGACTTATACCGTCGCGTAATCAACCGTAACAACCGTTTGAAACGTTTATTGGACTTGAATGCACCAAACATCATTGTTCAAAATGAAAAACGTATGTTGCAAGAAGCAGTAGATGCATTGATCGATAATGGTCGTCGCGGCCGTCCAGTTACTGGACCAGGTAACCGTCCATTAAAATCTCTTTCTCACATGTTGAAAGGGAAACAAGGTCGTTTCCGTCAAAACTTGCTGGGTAAACGTGTTGACTACTCTGGCCGTTCCGTTATCGTAGTAGGACCGACATTGAAAATGTACCAATGTGGTTTACCGAAAGAAATGGCTGTTGAACTATTCAAGCCGTTTGTAATGAGAGAATTAGTTGAACGTGGTATTGCGAATAACATCAAAAATGCGAAAAGAAAAATCGAACGTTTAGACGAAGATATCTGGGACGTTTTAGAAGAAGTTATTCGTGAACACCCAGTTCTATTGAACCGCGCACCAACATTGCACAGATTAGGTATCCAAGCTTTTGAGCCTATCTTAGTAGAAGGAAAAGCGATTCGTCTGCACCCATTAGTGTGTGAAGCTTACAATGCCGATTTTGATGGTGACCAAATGGCGGTCCACGTACCGTTAAGCGACGCTGCTCAAGCTGAAGCACGTATTTTGATGTTAGGTGCACAAAATATCTTGAACCCTAAAGATGGTAAACCAGTTGTTACACCATCTCAAGATATGGTTTTAGGTAACTACTACCTGACAATGGAAGAAGCTGGACGTGAAGGCGAAGGAATGGTATTCAGCAGTATTGAAGAAGCTGAATTAGCTTACCAACAAGGATACGTTCATTTGCACTCTAGAGTAGGGATCCAAGTTTCAGATATCCGAAACAAACCATTTACTGAATGGCAAAAGGATAAAGTCTTGATCACTACTGTTGGGAAATTGATTTTCAACCAAATCATGCCTACAGAATTCCCTTACTTGAATGAACCGACACAAGTCAACTTGGAAGTTAAAACTCCAGACAGCTACTTTGTTGAATATGGAACAAACATTCCAGAACACATTGCTAAACAAAGTTTAGTAAAACCATTCAAAAAGAAAAACTTAGGAAATATCATTGCAGAAGTCTTCAAACGTTTCAAAGTTGCTGAAACTTCAAAAATGTTGGACAGAATGAAAAACTTAGGTTACAAACATTCTACAAAATCTGGTATCACAGTAGGGATCGCAGATATTGCTGTCTTGAAAGAAAAAGAACAGATCTTGGAAGATGCGCATAAACAAGTTGAAAAAGTTACAAAACAATTCCGTCGTGGTTTGATTACAGATGAAGAACGTTATTCAAATGTTATCGACATTTGGAATGCTGCTAAAGACACGATTCAAGAAAAACTGATGGAAGTATTGGATGACAGAAACTCTATCTTTATGATGAGTGACTCTGGTGCCCGTGGTAACATCTCAAACTTTACTCAGTTAGCTGGTATGCGTGGATTGATGGCTGCTCCGAACGGACAAATCATGGAATTGCCGATCACTTCGAACTTCCGTGAAGGTCTAAGTGTTATGGAAATGTTTATCTCTACCCATGGGGCTCGTAAAGGTATGACCGATACAGCCTTGAAGACAGCCGATTCAGGTTACTTGACTCGTCGTTTGGTTGACGTAGCACAAGATGTTATTATCCGTGAAACAGATTGTCATACAGACCGTGGTTTAGTAGTTCATCCTATCAAGAACGGTAATGAAATTATCGAAACTCTTGAAGAACGTCTATTAGGTCGTTATACGAACAAATCGGTTATCCATCCAGAAACTGGCGAAGTTATCATGGAGAAAAACCAATTGATTACAGAACCATTGTCTAAAACGATTATTGACGCAGGTATTAAAGAAGTTACTATCCGCTCTGCATTTACATGTAATACTCCTCATGGTGTATGTAAATACTGTTATGGACGTAACTTGGCTACTGGTAGCGAAGTTGAAGTTGGGGAAGCAGTTGGAACAATTGCCGCTCAATCAATCGGAGAACCAGGTACTCAATTAACCATGCGTACGTTCCATACAGGTGGGGTTGCCGGAGACGATATTACTCAAGGTCTTCCTCGTATCCAAGAAATTTTTGAAGCTCGTCATCCGAAAGGTCGCGCAACGATCACTGAAGTTACTGGTGAAGTTGTTTCGATTGAAGATAAACAAGCCGAACGTATTAAAGAAGTTACCATCAAAGGTGCTACAGATACACGTAGCTACACTGTTCCTTACACTTCTCGTATGCTAGTAGAAGAAGGGGACTTGATTCACCGTGGAGAAGCATTGATTCAAGGTTCTATTGATCCTAAAGAATTGATCGATATCAGCGATGTATTAACCGTTGAAAACTATATGTTGGGTGAAGTTCAAAAAGTATACCGTATGCAAGGGGTAGAAATCGGAGACAAACATATTGAGGTAATGGTTCGTCAAATGTTGCGTAAAGTACGTATCCTTGACCCAGGTAATACAGATTTATTACCAGGTTCTAAGATCGACATCCATGAATTTACTCAAAAGAACAAAGAAGTTCTTATGTCTGGTGGATTACCTGCTACAAGTCGCCCAGTATTGCTTGGAATCACTAAAGCATCACTTGAAACGAATAGTTTCTTGTCTGCTGCTTCCTTCCAAGAAACTACTCGTGTCTTGACGGATGCTGCTATCCGCGGTAAACGTGATAACTTACTAGGATTGAAAGAAAATGTTATCATCGGTAAAATCATTCCAGCTGGTACAGGAATGCGCAAATACCGTAAAATGGATCCAAAAGGAATTGGCGTCGTAAGCGAAAATGTTTACAGCATCAATGACCAAATGGAGAGCGAAGAGTAAGGCGTTCAGCTCATCGAATATAAACCAACAACCGACAGATGGATATTTTTTCTATCCGTCGGTTGTTGTTTTTTTGCGCATTTTTTAGGTGATTAGGAATTTAGAGATAGCGTCCATCGGGTTGAAGCAGGCAGCCAAAATGTGTATCAGTTTAGACCGTTTAGCATTTATGTTATTTTGAATATAGAATGAAATCTAATAGGAGGCGAATCTATTTGACAACAAGACAATCATTACCAGAAATTCAAACCAATCTGTTTATTGACGGACAGTGGGTAGAAGGCTCAATGGATAAAAAAGCTGTTATCAACCCTGCGACAGGAGAAGAATTAGTACGTGTTTCGCAAGGTGGAAAAGAAGAAACGAAGCAAGCTGTCGAAGCAGCTAAAAAGGCTTTTCCGATTTGGTCCGGTATGGAACTGAAGGAACGAGTAGCTATTTTACACAAGGTTGCTGATTTAATTGAAGAAAATGCAGAACGCTTGGCTTTAATAATGACGTTAGAACAAGGGAAACCGTTAAAAGAAGCAAAAGGTGAAATCAAAACAGATGTTGAAAATATGCATTGGAATGCGGAAGAAGCAAGACGTGTGTATGGAGAAACTATCCCAGCACCAAATAATCACAAGTTTGAAGTGAAAAAACAACCAGTAGGAGTAATAGGCGCCATTACTCCTTGGAATTTCCCATCCAATATGATTGTGCGTAAAATATCTCCAGCAATTTCAGCGGGGTGTACTGTTGTACTGAAACCAGCAGGGAATACGCCTTTATCCGCTATTGCTATTTTTGAACTATTTGAAAAAGCCGGTTTACCGAAGGGTGTTGCCAACTTAGTAATGGGTTCAGCGAGTGAGATCGGTGAAGCATTTGCTGAAAGCAGTGATGTACGCAAATTAACGTTTACGGGTTCAACCAAAGTAGGGCAATTGTTGTATAAGCAATCAGGACAAACGCTGAAGAAGATTTCGTTGGAACTGGGTGGACATGCGCCTTTTATCGTCTTTAAAGATGCGCCTATTCAACAAACCATTGATGCCCTCGTAGCAATGAAGTTTAGAAATAACGGTCAAGCTTGTACGGCGCCTAATCGTATTTTCGTAGAAGAGCCTATCAAAAAAGAATTTACCGAAAAACTCGTTAAAGCAGTAGAAAAAGTAACAGTGGGTAACGGACAAGATGATGTAATGGTAGGTCCGCTGATCAATGAAGAAGCACGGGAAACTATTGATGGCCAAATCGCAGATGCTAAAGATAAAGGCGCTGAGGTTTTAATCGGTGGCGGAAGACTGGTTGAAGGGGAATATAAAGATGGATTTTTCTATCAACCAACTGTTATAGATAGAATAACGACTGACATGGATATCTTTTATGAAGAAACATTTGGACCAGTCATTCCAGTGATTTCATTTGATAATGAAGATAAAGTGATTGCATTAGCAAATGATTCTCATTTTGGTTTAGCTTCATATGTGTTTACGAAGGATTTACGCTTAGCGGAAAAAGTGAGTACTGAGTTGGAATATGGTTTAGTAGGCATAAATAATACAGGTGTCTCTCAATCAGAAGCGCCATTTGGCGGGGTAAAATATTCTGGTTTAGGTCGTGAAAACGGGAAATATGGAATTGAAGAATTTCAAGAAGTGAAATTTGTACACACCACTTACTTTACAGAAAACTAAATACCAATGTTTTTTAAGCTGTAGACAGTCGTGTGTCTCAACTGATTGCTCCTTAAATAATAGAAAGAGTACGGCTTTATCACAAACAGAACAGTGGTAAAGCCGTACTCTTTCTATTATACCGTTTCGCATCGTTAAAAAAGGAAATACGAATTTAAATAGGTAAAAAACAAAGGGCTGATGAGGCAACTTATATATGCTCCCAGAAAAATAAAGGGAGCAAAAGGGATTGGGTGGTTTCGGTTGTGCTTTTTAATGAAACGCATTGGTAAATAGAAAGTACATGCTATACTGCAAGCCAACAATAATGCTAGCGCGGTGGTTTGATAGCCTAAAAGAAATCCAAGAATTCCGTAGTACTTTACATCTCCACCACCAATGCCGTATGGAAAGATAAGGAAAAATAAGTAGAAAACAGAAAAAAAGCCTATGCCGCATATTAAATAAGAAAAAAAGATATCTGGACGGGCAAATAATTGATACAAAAAAACGAATATAAAAAACAGCAACATGATTTTGTCTGGGAGGATTTGGGTGGTTAAATCAGAAATGGAAAAAACTATTCCAAAAGAAAGCACTAAAAACAAATTGGTGAACGTTGGCCAATTAGGCTGCGCCCAAAGAAAACCAATCACCAGCAAACAAGCCGTAGTGAGTTCCGCTAAAGGGTAGAGTAAAGCTATTGGATGGTTGCAGTGACGGCACTTTCCTTTTTGAAACAAAATCGAAAAGAGTGGAACGAGTTCTTTTGAAGATAAGATATGGTGACAATAGGGACAACGGGATCTCGAACAGACAAAAGGTTGGTTAATAGGGGTCCTAAGACCGACAACTGTTAAAAAAGACCCCCAAATAAGACCGTAAATCATTAAGGGAAGAATAGTTAACAAGGGCATGAGCAATCTACCTTTCCAATTTCATTAGTTTCTATACTATACGCAAGAAAAAGTAAGTTCTGTTGAAAAGAAAAAAACAAAAAAAACGATTTTTTATTGACAGATTTTTTTTTACATGGTATTATTCATAAGGTGCTTTTGTACGCAGATTCCTGTAAATCAGTCGTTCTGACTGTTGCAAAGGCGTATAACCTCCATACCCAGAAGTTGCATGCTATGCAGCAATATTTTTTTAAAAATAAAAGAAACACCTGGATGTGTGGGATTAGATATTTAATAACCGGAAGGGAGGAAACAAAAAATGCCAACAATTAACCAATTGGTTCGTAAATCTCGTAAATCAAAAATCGAAAAATCTGAGTCTCCTGCTTTAAACAAAGGGTACAATAGTAAACAGAAAAAACAAACTATTGTAAATTCTCCACAAAAACGTGGTGTATGTACTCGTGTAGGTACTATGACTCCTAAAAAACCTAACTCTGCTTTACGTAAATATGCTCGTGTTCGTTTGTCTAACTTGATCGAAGTTACAGCATATATCCCGGGTGAAGGTCACAACTTACAAGAACATAGTGTTGTTCTTCTTCGTGGAGGCCGTGTGAAAGATTTACCAGGGGTACGTTACCACATCGTTCGTGGTGCTTTAGATACAGCAGGTGTTACTGATCGTAAACAAAGCCGTTCTAAATACGGTACTAAAAAGCCTAAATAAAAATTCTGATAAATATAAAATAGTCGAAAGGAGGAATTTAAATGCCTCGTAAAGGTCCTGTCGCAAAACGTGACGTGTTACCAGATCCAATTTACAATTCAAAATTAGTTACTCGTTTAATCAACCGTTTGATGGTTGATGGAAAACGTGGTAAAGCAGCAACTATTCTTTATAACGCATTTGATTCAATCAAAGAACAAACTGGAAATGATCCAATGGAAGTCTTTGAAGAAGCAATGAAAAATATCATGCCAGTTCTTGAAGTTAAAGCTCGCCGTGTTGGGGGTTCTAACTACCAAGTGCCAATCGAAGTTCGTCCAGAACGTCGTTCAGCGCTTGCTCTACGTTGGTTAGTAAGCTACTCTCGTTTACGCGGAGAAGATACTATGGATCTTCGTTTAGCTCGTGAAATCATGGATGCTGCTAACAACACTGGTTCAGCAGTTAAAAAACGTGAAGATACACATAAAATGGCAGAAGCGAATAAAGCATTCGCTCATTACCGTTGGTAAGATTCTGCTTTCTATATTCCAACGCCGGGATTTAGCAGCGTTGGAATATAATAGTTTTTAAAATTTACAAAAAAGAGGTGTATATTCAAGATGGCAAAAAGAGAATTTTCTTTAGAAAAAACTCGTAATATCGGAATCATGGCTCATATCGATGCTGGTAAAACAACAACGACTGAACGTATCCTTTATTACACTGGACGTATCCACAAAATTGGTGAAACTCATGAGGGAGCTTCACAAATGGACTGGATGGAACAGGAACAAGAACGTGGTATCACTATCACTTCTGCCGCAACAACAGCAGCTTGGGAGGGTCACCGTGTTAATATCATTGATACACCTGGACACGTGGACTTCACTGTTGAAGTTGAACGTTCATTACGTGTATTAGATGGTGCTGTTGCATTGCTAGATGCTCAATCAGGTGTTGAACCTCAAACTGAAACAGTTTGGCGTCAAGCAACAACTTACGGTGTTCCACGTATTGTATTTGTAAACAAAATGGATAAAACTGGAGCAGACTTCTTATATTCTGTAGGTACAATCCATGATCGTTTACAAGCCAATGCACATCCTATTCAATTGCCAATCGGAGCTGAAGATAACTTTACTGGTATTATCGATTTAGTAGAAATGAAAGCCTTCAATTATGCAAATGATTTAGGAACTGAAATTGAAGAAATCGAAATTCCTGAAGATAAAAAAGATGAAGCTGACGAATGGCGTACAAAATTGTTAGAAGCACTTGCTGAAACAGATGAAGAATTCATGATGAAATATCTTGAAGGTGAAGAATTCTCTGTAGAAGAAATCAAATCAGCTATCCGTAAAGCAACAGTTAAAGTAGAATTCTACCCTGTTCTTTGTGGAACGGCCTTTAAAAATAAAGGGGTTCAATTATTATTGAACGCTGTTATTGATTACCTTCCATCACCACTTGATGTTCCTCCAATCGAAGGACACTCAGTAGATGATCCAGATACAGTAATTGAACACCATGCTGATGACAACGAACCATTTGCTGCTCTTGCATTTAAAGTAGCAACTGACCCTTATGTTGGTCGTTTGACATTCTTCCGTGTTTACTCTGGTACTTTACAATCAGGTTCATACGTTATGAACGCTACAAAAGGTAAACGTGAACGTGTAGGTCGTATCTTACAAATGCACGCGAACTCACGTAGCGAGATTCCTGAAGTATTTTCTGGAGATATCGCTGCTGCAGTTGGGTTGAAAGACACAACTACAGGAGATACTTTATCAGATGAAAAAGAACAAGTTATTTTAGAGTCTATGGACTTCCCAGAACCAGTTATCCAAGTTGCTATTGAACCAAAATCAAAAGCAGACCAAGATAAAATGGGTGTCGCTCTTCAAAAATTAGCTGAAGAAGATCCAACATTCCGTGCTGAAACTGACCACGAAACTGGCGAAACTATTATCGCCGGTATGGGTGAGTTGCACTTAGACATCATCGTTGACCGTATGAGACGTGAATTTAACGTTGAAGCAACTGTAGGAGCTCCTCAAGTTTCTTACCGTGAAACATTTACTAAAGCTACTGAAGCTGAAGGTAAGTTTGTACGTCAATCAGGTGGTAAAGGTCAATACGGACATGTTTGGGTTGAATTCTCACCTAATGAAGAAGGTGGCGGATTTGAATTTGAAGATGCTATCGTTGGGGGATCTGTTCCACGTGAATACATTCCTGCAGTTAAAGCTGGTTTAGAGTCTTCTCTAGAAGGCGGAGTTCTTGCTGGATATCCATTGGTGGATGTTAAAGCGAAACTTTACGATGGATCTTATCATGATGTTGACTCGAATGAAACGGCCTTTAAAGTTGCTGCTTCACTAGCATTGAAAAATGCTGCGAAAAAAGCCGGCCCTGTTATCTTAGAGCCAATGATGGAAGTTGATGTTACAATTCCAGAAGATTACCTAGGTGATGTAATGGGACACATCAGTGCTCGTCGTGGACGCATCGAAGGAAGCGAAGTACGTGGAAACACTACTATCGTTAAAGGAATCGTTCCTCTTTCTGAAATGTTCGGATACGCTACAGCATTGCGTTCATCAACACAAGGTCGCGGTACTTTTACAATGCAATTTGATCATTATGAAGCTGTACCAAAATCTATCTCTGAAGAAATCATCAAGAAAAATGGTGTTTCAGCTGACTAATCATTGATTTCAGCCGAAAACTGTTAAGTATTGCTTTTCTTTCAAAAAATCGTTATAATTTTTACTAAAGAATTGGGTTAGTCTGTTGTTGGTCTAAGTGTCACCACTGGGCCAATATAGACGACTTGATTCAAAAAATAGCAACTCAATTATGAGGAGGAAATTAACAAAATGGCAAAAGAAAAATTCGAACGTACAAAACCACATGCTAATATTGGTACAATTGGACACGTTGACCACGGTAAAACAACTTTAACTGCTGCAATTACTACAGTTTTAGCTAAAAAAGGTTTTGCAAGTACTGCAACTGACTACGCTTCAATCGATGGAGCTCCAGAAGAACGCGAACGTGGAATCACAATCAACACTTCTCACGTTGAATATGAAACTGCAGCTCGTCACTATGCTCACGTTGACTGCCCAGGTCACGCGGACTACGTTAAAAACATGATCACTGGTGCTGCTCAAATGGATGGAGCTATCTTAGTAGTTTCTGCTGCTGATGGCCCAATGCCACAAACTCGCGAACACATCCTATTGTCTCGCCAAGTTGGTGTTCCATACATCGTTGTTTTCTTAAACAAAGTTGATATGGTTGATGACGAAGAATTATTAGAATTAGTTGAAATGGAAGTTCGTGACTTATTATCAGAATACGAATTCCCAGGTGATGACACTCCAGTTATCGCTGGTTCAGCTCTTAAAGCTCTTGAAGGCGTAGCTGAATACGAAGATAAAATCATGGAATTGATGGATGCTGTTGACTCTTACATTCCAAACCCAGAACGCGACACTGACAAACCATTCATGATGCCAGTTGAGGACGTATTCTCAATCACTGGACGTGGTACTGTTGCTACAGGCCGTGTTGAAGCTGGACAAGTTAAAGTCGGAGACGAAGTTGAAATCATCGGTTTACACGATACAGTTAAATCAACTGTTACTGGTGTTGAAATGTTCCGTAAATTATTGGATTACGCTGAAGCTGGAGATAACATCGGTGCTTTATTACGTGGGGTTTCTCGTGAAGACATCCAACGTGGTCAAGTATTAGCTAAACCAGGTTCAATTACTCCACACACAAAATTTACAGGCGAAGTTTATATCTTATCTAAAGAAGAAGGTGGACGTCACACTCCATTCTTCGGTAACTACCGCCCACAATTTTACTTCCGTACAACTGACGTAACTGGTGTTATCGAGTTGCCAGAAGGTACTGAAATGGTTATGCCTGGAGATAACGTTACAATCAACGTTGAATTAATCGCTCCTATCGCTTTAGACCAAGGTACTAAATTCACTATCCGTGAAGGTGGACGTACTGTTGGAGCTGGCGTTGTTGCTTCAATCGAAGCTTAATCAACCTAGTTTAAACTTTAATTAAAACCTTTAAAGAAGCTTTCCTTTCATTAGGAAGGCTTCTTTTTTGCTTCTACCACTATTATGGCTCTTCATCTTCTAACGTTGGTAAAGAAATTTCCTCCGGCCTATGGGGTTGCTTATGGAAAGCCATGGGAACGCCTTGGTGCTGAAAACTACATCTCAAGGCTTGCAAGCGTTGCTGAAGCCGTTGGAGCGATAGCGACGTACGGATATAGTATGCGTAGCGTAGCGGAGAACAAACTTAGCGTAACGGCTAAAGCCTAACGCTAAGTAATTGCCATGATTGTTGCTGCTTCAGCAGCTTACAAGCATGGTACACTTGGGCGTACGCCCACAGTGTTTCCTTTTTTTGCGTCCTTTCCATGGCTATAAGCAACCCCATATTCCTCCAGAAATTTCTAGAACTGAGTTTCTAATAGAGTTAGAATTAAAAAGAAGTGTATTTTCTACTCACCAACGTTAAATATTGTAGAACAACTATTATAGGAGAACGCGTCAGTTCTAAAAGTTGTTTGATGAATTAAAAATTACTCGTTTGCAAAAGTGAGAGTAAAAGAAGTTTCTTTTCAAAAGAGAAACTTCTTTATTTGTTTATATGAAAAAATAGCCATTTCTTTCATTCTTGTGATACACTAAATAACAAATTCAAGTGGGGTGAGAATTATGGGAAAAGAAGTATCGATCGATTGGAACAATTTAGGGTTTAATTATATTAAAACGGACTTGCGCTACTTGTCCTATTGGAAAGATGGCAGTTGGGACGAAGGAACGCTTACCGAAGACAATCAAGTACATATTAGTGAGGGCTCGACAGCACTCCATTATGGGCAAGCTTGTTTTGAAGGATTAAAAGCTTACCGAACAAAAGATGGGGATATTAATTTGTTCAGACCAGATCAAAATGCAGAACGTATGCAACGAAGCTGTCGCCGTTTGTTAATGCCTGAAGTTTCAACAGAGATTTTTATAGATGCTGTAAAACAGGTGGTGAAGGCAAACGAGCATTTCTTGCCGCCGTATGGCACAGGAGGAACCTTGTATCTTCGCCCTTATATCATTGGTGTGGGAGACAATATAGGAGTGAAGCCGGCTGCAGAGTATATTTTTTCTGTTTTTTGTATGCCGGTTGGTCCGTATTTCAAAGGCGGGCTTACACCGACAAACTTTTTAGTTTCTCAATACGATAGAGCCGCAGGACGAGGTACAGGCGCAGCGAAAGTCGGCGGAAATTATGCCGGAAGTCTGCTTCCTGGAGCAGAAGCCCATAAACGAGCATTTAGTGATGCGATTTATTTAGATCCTATTACGCATACAAAAATAGAAGAAGTTGGGGCCGCTAATTTCTTTGGTATTACAAAAGACGATAAATTCATCACACCTGAATCTCCGTCTATTTTACCTAGTATTACAAAATATTCCTTGCTTTATCTAGCTGAGAAACGTTTAGGATTAGAAGTTGTCCAAGGCGATGTCTACATTGATCAGTTGGATCAGTTCAAAGAAGCAGGAGCTTGTGGTACAGCAGCTGTGATTTCTCCGATCGGCGGAATTCAAAATGGGGATGACTTCCATGTTTTCTATAGTGAAACAGAAGTTGGACCGGTAACGGAAAAATTGTATGACGAACTGATCGGGATTCAATTTGGCGATGTAGCAGCTCCTGAAAATTGGATAGTGAAAGTCTGAGAGAAGCAGAAACAAAACAGTGGATAAAAAAATTTAAAAAAGAAGTTTTACTAGACAAATAATTTGAACTAAGCTACTATCTTAATCATTGCAGATGATAAGAAGTAGCTTTTTTCATCATTTAGAAGACTGATAATGGACAAGATCAATCTCGCAAATGGTAAAACCGTTAATAGTGGATGAAATGTGAAGAAAAAAGCCGACTTATTTTTAAAAAAGTTGAAAAAACCGCGAAAAACACTTGATTTGATAATGTATATTGGTTATACTATTTAAGGTGCTGATTTAAAAGAGAGAAGCACAGACCCCGATTTCATTTGGAATCGATGGCTAAGAAACGGGAGGTTGCGATACACCCGGCCGCTTTGCCACGGCGAGTGTGTCGGAAATTTTCGTGGAGCAATGTCTACTTTATAAGAATAGGCGAAGGAGGGAAAATTATGGCAAAACAAAAAATCCGTATCCGTTTGAAAGCATACGAACACCGTATCTTGGATCAATCAGCGGACAAAATTGTAGAAACAGCAAAGAGAACTGGTGCTAGCGTGTCTGGTCCAATTCCATTACCAACTGAGAGAAGTGTGTACACTGTGATTCGTGCGACTCACAAATACAAAGACTCTCGTGAACAATTTGAAATGCGCACTCACAAACGTGTGATTGATATTGTTAACCCAACACCAAAAACTGTTGATGCTTTAACAAAATTAGATCTACCATCAGGCGTAGATATCGAAATTAAATTATAATCAAACTAAAAAAATAATGGAGGTGTACTCATGACCAAAGGAATCTTAGGAAAAAAAGTAGGAATGACACAAGTCTTTACTGAAGCTGGGGAATTAATTCCTGTAACAGTAATCGAAGCTACTCCAAACGTTGTTTTACAACTTAAAACAATGGAAAACGATGGCTACGAAGCAGTTCAACTTGGTTACCAAGACAAACGTGAAGTATTGTCTAACAAACCTGCTAAAGGTCATGTAGCAAAAGCAAATGCTACTCCTAAGCGCTTCATTCGTGAATTTGACGGTGTTGAGCTAGGGGAATACGAAGTAGGAAAAGAAATTAAAGTTGATATGTTCGCAGCTGGAGACATCGTTGATGTCACGGGGACAACTAAAGGTAAAGGTTTCCAAGGTGTTATCAAACGCCATGGCCAATCTCGTGGACCAATGTCTCACGGATCTCGTTACCACCGTCGTCCTGGTTCAATGGGTCCCGTTGATCCTAATCGCGTATTCAAACGTAAATTATTGCCAGGTCGTATGGGCGGAAACCGCGTAACAATTCAAAATCTTGAAATCGTACGTGTTGACGTTGAAAGAAACGTTATCTTAATTAAAGGTAATGTACCTGGAGCTAAAAAATCCTTAATCCAAATTAGAACTGCTCTTAAAGCAGTTAAATAAAGATCGAAGAAAGGAGGAGCAAAGGAATGGCAAAATTAGTCTTATTTAAACAAGACGGTTCTCAAAATGGCGAAGTTACTTTAAACGATGCTGTTTTCGGAATTGAACCAAATGAAAATGTTGTTTTTGATGCAATCATCATGCAACGTGCTTCATTAAGACAAGGAACACACAAAGTAAAAAACCGTAGTGCAGTAAGAGGCGGTGGCCGTAAACCATGGAGACAAAAAGGTACTGGACGTGCTCGTCAAGGATCTATCCGTTCACCACAATGGCGTGGCGGTGGTGTAGTCTTTGGACCGACACCTCGTTCATACAGCTACAAACTTCCTAAAAAAGTTCGTCGTTTAGCAATCAGATCTGTTCTTTCTTCTAAAGTAGCTGAAGGAAACATGATCGTTGTAGATGCATTGAACTTTGATGCACCAAAAACGAAAGAATTTGCACAAGTGTTAAACAATTTAAACGTTGATACAAAAGTGTTAGTTGTTGTAGAAAACGGAAATGATTTCACAACATTATCAGCTCGTAACCTTCCAGGAGTAACAGTAGTAGCTCCAGATAACGTTACAGTTTTAGATGTTGTATCTCATAACAAATTGATCTTAACGCAAACTGCTCTAACTCAAGTAGAGGAGGCTCTTCAATAATGGAAGCACGCGAAGTTATCTTGCGCCCTATGATTACTGAAAAAGCTATGCTTGCTGAAGACAGCAAAAAATATACTTTTGAAGTAGACGTTCGCGCAAACAAAACTCATATCAAACAAGCAATTGAAGAAATCTTTGGCGTTAAAGTTAAAAACGTGAATGTTATGAACGTACGTGGAAAATTAAAACGTATGGGAAGATATTCTGGTTACACTAAAAAACGTCGTAAAGCAGTTGTTACATTAACAGCTGATTCAAAAGAAATCGAATTTTTCGAAGCTGAATAATTCAAAATATCACTTATAGGAGGGAAAACACGTGGCGATTAAAAAGTACAAACCTACCACTAACGGCCGTCGTAATATGACTGGTTCTGATTTCGCTGAAATCACTTCAACAACGCCTGAAAAGACTTTGTTAGAACCAAACAAAAGAAAAGCTGGCCGTAACAACAATGGTAAAATTACAGTACGTCACCAAGGTGGCGGGCACAAACGTAGTTACCGTATTATCGACTTCAAACGTAACAAAGACGATGTTGTCGGTATCGTAAAAACTGTTGAATATGATCCAAACCGTTCAGCAAACATTGCACTAATCCATTATGTAGATGGAATCAAAACTTACATTCTTGCACCAAAAGGAATTGAAATTGGTCAACATATTCTTTCAGGAGAAAATGCTGATATTAAAGTGGGTAATACTTTACCCCTATCAAACATTCCAGTTGGTACTGTTGTTCACAACATCGAATTGAAACCTGGTAAAGGTGGACAATTGGTTCGTTCAGCAGGAACAAGCGCACAAGTTTTAGGTAAAGAAGGAAAATACGTGTTAGTTCGTTTAGGATCAGGCGAAGTTCGTCAAATCTTAGCTACTTGCCGTGCTACAATCGGTGAAGTTGGTAATGAACAACATGAATTGATCAACATTGGTAAAGCTGGACGTTCACGTTGGATGGGTAAACGCCCAACTGTTCGTGGTTCTGTAATGAACCCTAACGATCACCCACACGGTGGTGGTGAAGGTAAAGCTCCAATCGGACATGCTGGTCCATTAACTCCATGGGGTAAACCTGCTCTTGGATTGAAAACACGTAACTCTAAAGCAAGATCTAACAAACGAATCGTACGTCGTCGTAAAACAAAATAAACCAGGCAAGTTGGATAACCAATTTGCTGCATAACTGGAAGGAGGTTCAACTATGGGTCGTAGTATTAAAAAGGGACCTTTTGTCGATGAACACTTAATGAAAAAAGTACAAGCAATGGACGCTAGCGAAAAGAAATCAGTTATTAAAACTTGGTCTCGTCGTTCTACAATTTTTCCAAACTTTGTAGGTCACACAATTGCTGTATATGATGGACGGAAGCATGTCCCAGTTTTTGTACAAGAAGACATGGTCGGACACAAATTAGGTGAATTTGCGCCAACAAGAACTTACCGCGGACACACTGCGGATGACAAAAAAACGAATCGTTAATTATTGAGGGGAGGATTACTCATGTCAGAACAAATTACAGCAGCTAAATCAACTGCAAAAACTGTTCGCATTACCGCTCGTAAGGTTCGTTTAGTTGTCGATCTTATTAGAGGTAAAAGTGTTGGTGAAGCAATTTCAATTTTGAAATTCACTCCTAGAGGAGCATCACCAGTAGTAGAGAAAGTTTTAAAATCTGCTATCGCTAATGCTGAACACAATTATGATTTAGATATTGAAAACTTGGTAGTAAGCGAAGCTTATGTTAACGAAGGACCAACGATGAAACGTTTCCGTCCTCGTGCAAAAGGATCAGCTTCACCAATCATGAAACGCACAAGCCACATTACAATCGTGGTATCAGAGAAAAAGGAGGGCTAATCTGTGGGTCAAAAAATTAATCCAAAAGGTATGCGTGTAGGAATTATTCGCGGCTGGGATTCTAAATGGTATGCAGAAAAAGAATTCGGCGACTACCTACATGAAGATATTGCAATTCGTGAATACATCTTTAAAAATCTTAGTGACGCTTCAATCTCATTAGTAGAAATTGAACGTGCTGCTAATCGTGTAAACATCTCTATTCACACTGCTAAACCAGGAATGGTTATTGGTAAAGGTGGATCTGAAGTAGATGCATTACGCAAAAAATTAAACGACTTAACAGGTAAACGAGTTCACATCAACATCGTTGAAATCAAAAGACCTGATTTAGACGCTAAATTAGTCGGTGAAGGAATTGCACGTCAACTTGAAAATCGTGTAGCTTTCCGCCGTGCTCAAAAACAAGCTATCCAACGCACAATGCGTGCTGGAGCTAAAGGAATCAAAACTCAAGTTTCTGGTCGTTTGAACGGTGCAGATATGGCTCGTACTGAGATCCATTCTGAAGGAACTGTTCCATTGCACACATTACGTGCAGATATCGATTACGCTTGGGAAGAAGCAGATACTACTTATGGTAAACTAGGTGTTAAAGTTTGGATTTACCGTGGAGAAGTTCTTCCTGCTAAAAAGAATGCAGAGAAAGGAGGGAAATAACATGTTAGTACCTAAACGTGTAAAATTCCGTCGTGAATTTAGAGGTAAAATGCGCGGTGAAGCTAAAGGTGGTAAAGAGATCGCTTATGGAGAATTCGGCTTACAAGCTGTAGAATCTCACTGGATCACTAACCGTCAAATTGAAGCTGCTCGTATTGCTATGACTCGTTACATGAAACGTGGTGGGAAAGTATGGATCAAAATTTTCCCTCATAAATCATACACATCAAAAGCAATCGGAGTTCGTATGGGATCTGGTAAAGGTGCTCCTGAAGGATGGGTTTCACCAGTTAAACGTGGAAAAATCATGTTTGAAGTTGGCGGCGTATCTGAAGAAGTAGCTCGTGAAGCATTACGTTTAGCATCACACAAATTACCGATCAAAACGAAATTTGTAAAACGTGAAGAAATTGGTGGTGAATCTAATGAAGGCTAATGAACTTAAAGAATTATCCACTTCAGAAATGATTGAAAAAGAAAAAGAATTTAAAGAAGAATTATTCAATCTAAGATTCCAATTGGCTACTGGCCAGTTAGAGAATACTTCAAGATTGAGCGAAGTTCGCAAATCTATCGCACGCATTAAAACAGCGTTGCGCCAAGCTGAATTACAAAAATAGTTGATCGAAACGAAAAAGGAGGTCGCTAACAAATGACTGAAGAACGTAATCAACGTAAAGTGTACCAAGGACACGTTGTTTCTGACAAAATGGACAAAACTATCGTTGTTCAAATTGATACTCAAAAACGCCACCCAGTATACGGCAAACGTATGAAATATTCTAAAAAATACAAAGCACATGATGAAAACAACAGTGCAAAATTAGGCGATATCGTTAAAATTATGGAAACTCGTCCATTATCAGCTACTAAACATTTCCGTTTAGTTGAAATCGTGGAAGAATCTATCATTATCTAAGCATAAAAACCTGATTTTAAAAATGAAGTTTCTAATTCCGAAAGGAGGATACGAAAGTGATCCAAGCAGAAAGTCGTTTGAAAGTAGCTGACAACTCTGGTGCACGTGAAGTACTTGCAATAAAAGTACTAGGTGGTTCAGGCCGTAAGACTGCTAACATTGGTGATGTTATTGTTTGTACTGTAAAACATGCAACACCAGGTGGCGTTGTCAAAAAAGGTGAAGTTGTTAAAGCTGTAATTGTACGTACCAAAACAGGAGCTCGTCGTGCAGACGGTTCTTATATTAAATTTGATGAAAATGCATGTGTCATTATCCGTGACGATAAGAGCCCAAGAGGAACTCGTATCTTTGGACCTGTTGCACGTGAATTACGTGACAACAGTTTCATGAAAATCGTTTCATTGGCTCCAGAAGTTCTTTAATACCCAACCATCCACGAAGGAGGTGCGAGATAAATATGTTTATTAAAACAGGAGATAAAGTTAAAGTTATCACTGGTAAAGATAAAGGCAAAGAAGGCGTAGTTAAAGCTGTATTTCCTAAGAAAAATCGCGTTACCGTTGAAGGTGTTAACATTATGAAAAAACACCAAAAACCATCAACATTTGAACCAAATGGCGGCATTCTAGAAATCGAAGCCCCAGTTGATGCTTCAAATGTTATGTTGATCGACGCTTCAACTGGCGAACCAACTCGCGTTGGCTACAAAGTTGAAGATGGTAAAAAAGTACGTGTATCTAAAAAAACCGGTGAAGTTTTAAACTAATAGATTAAGGAAGGAGGGACAAACTTCATGAACCGCCTTAAAGAAAAATATACTAAAGAAGTTACTCCAGCTATGATGGAGAAATTCAACTACTCATCAATCATGCAAACACCAAAAGTTGATAAAATCGTTATTAACATGGGTGTGGGTGATGCAGTATCAAACACTAAAAACTTAGACAAAGCAGTTAATGAATTGACAGTTATCGCTGGTCAAAAACCAGTAATTACAAAAGCTAAAAAATCAATCGCTGGCTTCCGTTTACGTGAAGGCATGCCTATTGGTACTAAAGTAACATTACGTGGAGACAGAATGTACGATTTCTTAGACAAATTGGTTTCTGTTTCACTTCCTCGTGTACGCGACTTCCGCGGCGTAAGCAATAAAGCTTTCGACGGACGTGGAAACTACACGTTAGGAATTAAAGAACAACTTATCTTCCCTGAAGTTGAATATGACATGGTTGATAAAGTTCGCGGAATGGACATCGTTATTGTAACTACTGCTAACACTGACGAAGAATCTCGTGAATTGTTAACGCAACTTGGAATGCCATTCCAAAAATAATATAGGAGGCGAAGATAGTGGCTAAAAAATCAATGATTGCTAAAAGTAAACGCCCTGCTAAATTCTCAACTCAAGAATACACTCGTTGTGAACGTTGTGGTCGTCCACATTCAGTTTACCGCAAATTCAAACTTTGCCGTATTTGCTTACGCGAACTAGCCTATAAAGGTGAAATTCCAGGTATGAAAAAAGCAAGCTGGTAAAACGAAACTCGCAAAAAGGAGGCTAAAAAATCATGGTCATGACTGATCCAATCGCAGATTTTCTAACACGTGTTCGTAACGCTAACTCAGCAAAACACGAATCATTAGAAGTACCTGCTTCAAAAGTTAAAAAAGAGATTGCTAACATTTTAAAACGTGAAGGTTTTGTAAAAAATGTTGAATTTGTTGAAGATGACAAACAAGGCGTTATCCGTGTTTTCTTAAAATATGGACAAGACAACGAACGTGTTATCACTGGATTGAAACGTATCTCTAAACCAGGTTTGCGTGTTTACGCTAAAGCTGGCGATGTACCTAAAGTTCTTAACGGACTAGGTATCGCGATCGTATCAACTTCAGAAGGTGTCGTTACAGACAAAGAAGCAAGAACAAAAAATATCGGTGGCGAAATACTCGCTTACGTTTGGTAATAAACAAGAAGAAATAAGGAGGTGCCCTGCTATGAGCCGTATTGGAAATAAAGTTATTACTATTCCTGCTGGAGTAGAAGTTACTCAAAACGGAAATGATGTTACTGTTAAAGGACCTAAAGGTGAATTGAACCTTGCAATCAGTCCTGTCATTACGATGACTGTTTCAGATAATGAAATTACTTTCACTCGTCCTGACGACAGCAAACCTAGCCGTACGATCCACGGTACTACACGCGCCCTTGTTAACAACATGGTCGTTGGAGTTACTGAAGGATTCGAAAAAACTTTAGATTTGATCGGGGTTGGATACCGTGCTCAATTACAAGGAACTAAACTTGTATTGAACGTTGGTCTTTCACATCCAGTTGAATTTGAAGCTAGAGAAGGTATTACTGTTGAAGTTCCTTCAAACACTAAGATTATTGTTAAAGGAATCAACAAAGAACATGTTGGAGAATTAGCAGCCAACATTCGTGGAGTACGTCCTCCTGAGCCTTATAAAGGTAAAGGTATTCGTTACACTGACGAATTCGTACGTCGTAAAGAAGGTAAAACAGGTAAATAATACTTACCTGGCTGCCTGATTGCTAGTAAATAAAATAAAGAGGTGACAATTGTGATTTCAAAACCAGACAAAAATAAACTACGTCTAAAAAGACATGGACGAGTACGCGCTAAAATTTCTGGTACTGCTGAGTGCCCACGTTTGAACGTTTTCCGCTCAAACAAGAATATCTACGCTCAAGTGATTGATGACGTAGCGGGTGTCACGCTCGCAAGTGCATCTACATTAGATAAAGAAGTTTCAGGCGAAACAAGAACAGAACAAGCTACAGCTGTTGGAGCATTAGTTGCTCAACGTGCTGCTGAAAAAGGTATTAAAGAAGTAGTCTTTGACCGTGGTGGATACCTATACCATGGCCGTGTACAAGCTTTAGCTGAAGCTGCTCGCGAAAATGGACTAGACTTTTAGGAAAAGGAGGAAAACCACACATGGTATACATCGATCCAAACACATTGGAATTAGAAGATCGTGTTGTTACAATCAACCGTGTAACTAAAGTAGTAAAAGGTGGACGTAACTTGCGTTTTGCTGCATTAGTTGTTGTCGGAGACAAAAATGGACACGTTGGCTTTGGTACAGGTAAAGCTAAAGAAGTACCTGAAGCTATTCGTAAAGCGATTGAAAGTGCTAAGAAAAATCTTATTGAAGTACCGAGAGATGGTTCAACTGTACCTCATGAAGTTATTGGACGTTACAGCGGTGGAAATGTTTTAATCAAACCTGCTATTGAAGGTTCTGGGGTTTCTGCTGGTGGTCCGGTTCGTGCCGTATTGGAACTAGCTGGTGTCGCTGACGTAACAAGTAAATCATTAGGTTCAAGCACTCCAATCAACATGGTTCGTGCGACAATCGACGGATTAACTCAATTAAAACGCGTTGAAGAAGTTGCAAGACTTCGCGGTAAAACTGTAGAAGAAATTATCGGATAAAAGGAGGACTATAAGAAATGGCTAATTTAGAAATTACTTTAAAACGTAGCGTTATCGGACGTCCTCAAAATCAACGTGATACAGTTAAAGCTTTAGGTCTTAAAAAGACTAACAGTACTGTAGTTAAACCTGCTAATGAAGCAATCAAAGGTATGGTTAACACAATTTCACATTTAGTGGACGTTAAAGAAGTTTAATGTAAACTTTGTAAGATTCAAATTGAAGGAGGTGCCCAAACAATGAAACTTCATGAATTAAAACCTGCAGAAGGTTCTCGTAAAGTTCGTAACCGTGTAGGACGCGGAACTTCTTCTGGTAACGGTAAAACATCAGGTCGTGGACAAAAAGGTCAAAAATCACGTTCAGGTGGTGGCGTACGTTTAGGATTCGAAGGTGGACAAACACCTTTATTCCGTACTTTACCAAAACGTGGTTTCACGAACATCAACCGCAAGGAATACGCTGTTGTAAATCTTGAAACTTTAAACCGTTTTGAAGATGGAACAGAAGTAACCCCTGCATTACTAGTTGAAACAGGAGTCATCAAAGACGAAAAATCTGGAATTAAAGTGCTAGGTAACGGATCAATTGAACGTAAATTGACTGTTAAAGCAAATAAATTCTCCCAAGCAGCTAAAGAAGCAATTGAAGCTGCTGGCGGTTCAGTTGAGGTGATTTAATGTTAAAGGTCCTAAAAGATGCATTTAAAGATAAGGACATCAGAGGAAGAATACTCTTCACTCTAGGAATCTTGATTCTCTTTCGTTTAGGAACCCATATTACGGTTCCTGGCGTTAATGCAAATGCATTGGGAGATTTATCTTCGTCTGGACTATTTAGCTTATTGAATACCTTTGGTGGTGGAGCACTTAGCAGCTATTCTATATTTGCGCTTGGTGTTTCTCCGTATATCACCGCTTCGATCGTTGTCCAATTAATGCAAATGGATATTATTCCAAAATTTGCAGAATGGGCTGATCAAGGTGAGGTTGGACGACGTAAATTGAATCAAGTGACTCGTTACTTGACGATCGGTTTAGCGTTTGTTCAAGCCGTGGGGATATCTTATGGGTTCAATGCCCTAACAAACTTGGGACTGGTTAATAATCCAACCGTTGCAACATATCTTTCCATTGCACTTATTCTTACTGCAGGAACAATGATGGTTTTATGGTTAGCTGAGCTCATAACTGTTAATGGTTTTGGGAACGGCACTTCAATGATCATCTTCTCAGGTATCATTGCCCGTGTTCCTTCAGACCTTTACAATTTTTACAATACTCAAATCAGAAATGCTGGAGACGAAATGACCAAAGCTATTCTGTTCTCAATTGCTATTGCTATCGGGTTCATCTTGATTGTGATCTTAGTTGTGTATATGGAAAATGCTAGACGCAAAATTCCTGTTCAGTATTCGAAACGTGTTTCGTCAAATGATCAAAGTGCTCACATTCCATTAAAAGTAAATTCAGCTGGAGTTATTCCGGTTATTTTTGCGAGTTCCTTTATTATGACTCCTCAAACCATTTTAGGTTTCTTTAGTCAAAATTCAGCGAATGAAACATGGTATCAAGTGCTTAATCAAGTTTTCAATTTGGAAGAACCAATAGGAGCTGTATTGTACACGTTATTGATCGTTGTCTTTACGTTCTTCTATGCTTTCATCCAAGTGAATCCGGAAAAAGTTTCTGAGAACTTGCAAAAACAGGGTGGTTATATCGCAAGTGTACGCCCCGGACAACCTACTCAAGATTATTTATCGAAAGTTCTTGCCCGTCTAAGTACATTAGGAGCACTATATTTAGGTATTATTTCTTTAATACCGATTCTTGCTTCTAATTTGTGGAATTTACCTTCATCCGTTGCTCTTGGAGGAACAAGCTTACTGATTGTTGTCGGTGTAGCTTTAGACTCAATGAGACAGCTGGAAGGACAAACTGTTAAAAGAAGTTATCGAGGCTTTATCCAATAAGAAGACTGTGTTGAGGAATTTCCTCAGCACTGATTCTTACATTTAAGGAGGAAAAATGATGAATCTCATTTTAATGGGGCTTCCTGGTGCAGGAAAAGGAACGCAAGCAGAACAAATTGTAGATGCTTATCAAATACCTCATATTTCAACGGGAGATATGTTCCGGGCTGCAGTTGAAAAACAAACCGAA
The DNA here is from genome assembly GCF_045528485.1 of Desemzia sp. FAM 23990. Taxonomy (NCBI): domain Bacteria; kingdom Bacillati; phylum Bacillota; class Bacilli; order Lactobacillales; family Carnobacteriaceae; genus Desemzia; species Desemzia sp. FAM 23990. The sequence goes on along the minus strand of NZ_JBGQQW010000002.1, from coordinate 22,734 downwards.
TTAGGAATCAAAGCAAAATCCTTTATGGATTCTGGTAACTTAGTTCCTGATGAAGTGACTAATGGAATTGTCAAAGAACGTTTGGCTGAATCCGATACGGACAACGGATTTCTTTTAGATGGTTTCCCTCGAACTTTGAATCAAGCGGAAGCGTTGGAAGAAATTACAAAAGGCTTAAATAAACCAATCGATGCTGTTTTTTACATTGAAGTGAACAAAGACATTTTAATGCAAAGACTTACTGGTCGTTTTATATGCAGCAATTGTGGAGCTACTTACCACAAACTGAATAAACCGACAAAAGTTGAAGGTACGTGTGATCGTTGCGGAGGACATGAGTTCTATCAAAGAGAAGACGACAAACCTGAAACAGTCGAGAATCGTATAAACGTAAACGTTGAATTAACAGAACCTCTTTTAAACTTCTATAAAGAGCGCGATGTTTTGTATACCGTAAACGGTGAAGATGATGTTAAAGATGTATTTAACTCAATCAAAGAAGTTATTGATAAAACCAAATAATCTCTTCATATAAAACAAAAAAACCATCTTGCTTTTTTCGTTCTTTAAAAAAGAAGAATCTTCACAATTGTTCACAGAAATTGATTTGTTCGTTTTTCAAAACCTTGTAGAAGAAAAGGGATTATGCTATAATATTAAAGGTATTGACTTTAAAATGCTTTTTTGTTGTGTTATAATCTATAAGTTAAGATGAAAACAGGTGAGGGCTTGTAATGCGCTCACTGTTTATCGCGTAATAGAAGCGAAAAAATTAAGGGAGGTACTAGGCGTGGCGAAAGACGATGTCATAGAAATTGAAGGTACAGTCGTTGAAACTTTGCCAAATGCAAGTTTTAAAGTTGAACTTGAAAATGGCCATATAGTATTGGCGCATGTTTCCGGAAAAATTCGCATGAATTACATTCGAATTTTACCAGGGGATAAAGTTACAGTTGAGTTATCTCCATATGATTTATCACGTGGACGTATAACTTACCGCTTTAAATAATTGCACTCCGTCACTAAAATAGGAGGGTTAGTTCATGAAAGTAAGACCATCAGTTAAAAAAATGTGTGATAAATGTAAAGTTATCCGTCGTAATGGTCGGGTAATGGTTATTTGTGAAAATCCAAAACATAAACAACGTCAAGGATAATAAAAATTAGGAGGTGTAATTGTAATGGCTCGTATTGCAGGTGTAGATATTCCACGTGACAAACGTGTAGTAATTTCTCTAACTTATATATATGGAATCGGTAAAAATACAGCTAGCGAGGTTTTAAAAGCAGCTGATGTATCAGAAGATATTCGTGTTCGTGATCTTAGCAATGATCAATTAGACGCTATCCGTGTGGAAGTGGATAAATTGAAAGTTGAAGGAGATTTACGTCGTGAAGTAAGCCAAAATATCAAACGTTTGATTGATATTGGTTCATACCGAGGCATGCGTCACCGTCGTGGATTACCAGTTCGTGGACAAAACACGAAAAATAATGCACGTACTCGTAAAGGCCCAGCTAAGGCAATTGCAGGTAAGAAAAAATAATTTAATTGTTAGGAGGTAAACCTTAATGGCAAGAAAAGTTCAACGCAAACGTCGTGTGAAAAAAAATATCGAGAGCGGAGTAGCTCATATCCGTTCTACATTTAACAACACTATTGTAATGATTACTGATACTCATGGTAACGCAATTTCATGGTCATCAGCTGGATCACTAGGTTTCCGCGGATCAAAAAAATCAACTCCATTTGCAGCTCAATTAGCAGCTGAAGCAGCAGCTAAAGTAAGTATGGAAAATGGAATGAAAACAGTCGAAGTTGCAGTTAAAGGTCCTGGTTCAGGTCGTGAAGCAGCAATTCGTTCTTTGCAAGCAACAGGTTTAGAAGTTACAGCAATTCGTGACGTAACTCCAATTCCTCATAATGGATGCCGCCCTCCAAAACGCCGTCGTGTTTAATTGAGAGCTGCTTCATTTTTTGTAGGTTTGCACTCGATAACATGAACTTAACGTTTTGAAAGGGGTAAATAGCAGAATGATCGAAATTGAAAAGCCAAGAATTGAAACGATTGAGATCAGCGATGATGCCAAGTTTGGTAAATTCGTTGTAGAGCCACTTGAACGTGGATATGGAACAACGTTGGGTAATTCCCTACGTCGTATTTTATTGTCTTCTCTTCCGGGAGCAGCTGTAACAAATATTCAAATTGACAGTGTTTTACATGAATTTTCTACTATTGACGGTGTTGTTGAGGATGTTACAGCAATCATCTTAAATATTAAAAAGTTGGCACTCAAATTATACTCTGAAGAGGACAAGACAATTGAAATCGATGTGAAAGGCCCTGCAGTGGTTACAGCAGCAGACATCATTTTTGATAGTGATGTTGAAATCTTGAACCCTGACTTGTATATCTGTACTGTAGCTGAAGGCGGACACTTCCATGTTCGTATGACAGCTAGAAAAGGTAGAGGTTACGCAAGAGCTGAACACAATAAAAAAGACGATATGCCTATCGGTGTATTGCCAGTCGATTCAATCTACACCCCAGTTAGTCGTGTGAACTATCAAGTTGAAAACACTCGAGTGGGTCAAAAAGACGCTTTTGACAAGTTAACACTTGATGTATGGACAGACGGTTCAATTAGCCCTGAAGAGGCAGTTAGTTTAGCCGCTCGAATTCTAACCGAACACTTGAATATCTTCGTAAATCTAACAGATGAAACACGTAAAGTGGAAATCATGGTGGAAAAAGAAGAGACTCAAAAAGAGAAAAAACTTGAAATGACAATAGAAGAACTTGATTTGTCTGTACGTTCATACAACTGTTTGAAACGTGCTGGAATCAACACTGTACAAGAGTTGACTGACAAATCAGAAGCTGAAATGATTAAGGTACGTAATCTTGGACGTAAATCACTTGAAGAAGTTAAATTCAAACTGAATGAACTTGAATTGGGATTACGCCACGAAGACTAGTAGTACTGTATCAAGGGAGGATAATATACAATGGGTTACCGTAAATTAGGACGTACAAGCTCTCAACGTAAAGCTATGTTGCGTGATTTAACTTCTGATCTAATCATTAACGAACGTATTGTGACTACTGAAGCTCGCGCTAAAGAAGTTCGCAAAACAACAGAAAAAATGATTACTTTAGGTAAAAAAGGCGATTTAGCTGCTCGTCGTCGTGCTGCTGCATTCGTTCGTAACGAAGTTGCAACAGTTAAAGAAGAAGAAGATGCAATCATCGTTGAATCAGCTTTACAAAAATTATTCGGGGACATTGCACCACGTTATGCTGAACGTCAAGGTGGATACACTCGTATTTTGAAAACTGAAAACCGTCGCGGTGATGGTGCACCAATGGTCGTTATTGAATTAGTATAATTCATTCAACCAGCACTTCATATTTCAGCCAGTTGTTGCAACAATTCTGTTGAGACAACTGGTTGAATAATAAGGAAACAAAATGACGTTCACTTTTTTAGATGTATGATCGGAGTGTTATGATGATGAATAGATAGCAATATCTTTCGAGTCTAGCTCTAAACTTCTCTTAGAGAATCTGTTCTCTAAGAGAGGTACATTCATCAATTAAAGTGATTTTTTTTATTTTAAAGCAGCTGAAAACTGGAATCACTCCTTTTTTCAGTTACTTTAAAGTAAAAAGAAGCAAGTACAGGTACACTAAATTTTCTGAAAAACAAGATGGTCTGTATAGTAGAATAGTGTATAATAATTACGTAATGGACCATGACAGGTGTCAAGACTGATGACGAGTGAAAGGTCTGAGCAACATTATCTGCCTAACAACGTGGTCAGTGATGACGTTGTAATCCTAATAGAAGACTTGGGGAGTTAGCCATGAATAAAATCATTACACTAAATAATTTAATATACCAATACAATGAAACGGATCTGCGACCTGCTCTGAACGGAGTATCTTTAGAAATCGAAGAAGGCGAATGGATCGCGATCATTGGACCAAATGGATCAGGAAAATCTACGCTGGCAAAAACGATCAATGGCTTGATTGCTCCAGACAGTGGAGAAGTTTTTGTGGATCAATTAGCGTTATCAGAAGAAAATATTTGGGGAATCCGTGAAAAAGTGGGCATGGTTTTTCAAAATCCGGACAATCAATTTGTAGGATCAACAGTGCAAGATGATGTGGCCTTTGGTTTAGAAAATCAAGCTGTTCCAAGAGACGAAATGCTGCAAAGAGTCGAATCGGCTCTAGGGCAAGTTAAGATGCTGGACTTTAAAGAGCGAGAACCGGCGCGTCTATCTGGAGGACAAAAGCAGCGCGTAGCTATTGCAGGTGTGGTGGCAATAGCGCCTAAAATTATTATTTTAGATGAAGCTACAAGTATGCTGGACCCTCAAGGACGTCAAGAAGTGATTGAAACTGTACAACAGATCAAAGAAAAAGAAAATTTGACCGTTATCTCCATCACGCATGATATTGACGAAGCAGCCAATGCGAACCGTATCTTAGTGATGCAAGAAGGAAAATTAGTGAGAGAAGGCACTCCGCAAGAAATCTTTTCTAACGGAGACCAGTTGATCGATATGGGATTGGATTTGCCATTTCCGGAGAAATTGAAAGTGGCTTTGGAAGAAAGAGGCTTAAAAGTTCCCGAAACATACTTAACAGAAGAAGGGATGGTGGAATGGTTATGGACATTACTTTCGAAAAAGTAGGGTACACATACCAAAAAGGCACACCATTCGAAAGCCGAGCGTTATATGATATTGATTTTGCTATTAAAGATGGCAGTTATACCGCTCTCGTTGGACATACTGGAAGCGGAAAATCCACGATATTGCGTCATTTGAACGCATTGAACAAACCGACTGAAGGTAAAGTCGTTATTGGAGACCGTGAAATCATCTCAACGACCAATAATAAAAACCTAAAAAGCATTCGTAAAAAAGTCGGAATCGTCTTTCAATTTCCTGAATCGCAATTGTTTGAAGAAACGATTGCCAAAGATATTGCTTTTGGACCCAAAAACTTTGGTGCTACTGAAGAAGAAGGTATCGAAATTGCTAAGCGTATGCTGCCGTTAGTGGGATTGGACGATACTTACATGGAACGTTCACCATTCGACTTGTCGGGCGGACAAATGCGCCGTGTAGCGATAGCTGGTGTGTTGGCGATGGAACCGGAAGTGTTGGTATTGGACGAGCCGACTGCTGGATTAGATCCAAAAGGGCGCAAAGAAATGATGGACATGTTCTATCGACTGTATCAAGAACAAGGTATGACTATTGTCTTAGTGACTCACCAAATGGAAGATGTAGCCAATTACGCCAATCACGTCATCATTTTAGAACAAGGTACCGTTGTGAAAGAAGGTCCTCCTCGTGAGATCTTTCAAAATGAAGCATGGTTGGAAAGCAAACAATTGGATGTTCCGGCAACTGTGTCTTTTGCAAGTCGTTTAGAAGAGCGTCTAGGGCTGAGATTAGGCGAAATACCGTTGACTACAGATGAACTGGCAGATCAATTAGTATCCCAGTTAGCCGTCGATTCATTCGAAGGCGGTGATGCTGAATGATGGAGAAATTGATTTTTGGACGTTACATTCCCGGAAATTCCTGGATACACCGATTGGATCCTAGAGCGAAACTGATCAGCACGATCCTGTTTATTTTCGTGATCTTTTTGGCCAACAATTGGCAAACGTATTTGCTCTTATTCATTTTTGTATTGACCGCTGTCTTATTATCGGAAATCAAATTCAGCTTCTTTATCAATGGGATCAAACCCATGATTTGGCTGATACTGTTTACCGTGATTTTACAGGTGTTCTTCACTGGAGGGGGAGAAGTTTACTTCCAGTGGTGGATTTTGATGCTGACTTCTCAAGGATTGCTGAACGGGGTCTTTATTTTCTGTCGTTTCGTGTTGATCATCTTCATGTCGACACTGTTAACACTGACTACAATGCCACTGTCCTTAACAGACGCTTTAGAGTACCTGATGCGTCCGCTGACCGCTTTGAAGGTTCCAGTGTATGAGATTGCTTTGATGCTCTCTATAGCGCTTCGTTTCGTCCCTACGTTGATGGATGAAACGGAGAAAATCATGAATGCCCAACGAGCTAGAGGGGTAGATTTCGGGGAAGGAAATGTCTTCCAGCAAATGAAATCCATCGTTCCGCTCCTGATTCCTTTATTCGTAAGTTCGTTCAATCGCGCTGAGGATTTAGCAACTGCTATGGAAGCCAGAGGATACAGCGGCGGCGAAGGTCGTACGAAATTCCGTAAGTTGGACTGGAGTGCTTCAGATACTCTAGTGATGCTCACTTTTGCAGTGTTGACCGCTGCTTTAGTCTTTTTAAGAAATTAATAAGTAGTGACCGCAACAAAAAACGCCCGACTCATGAGACGCTTCCAACGCTGTTTGTTGTATGAGGCGTCTTTTTTAATGAGTAAAGCGTCTTTAGTCTTTAGTGCAGAGAGACAGCACAGACAAATCTTGCTCTGCTTAAAGAGCTTGACGTTTTTACGTTACTAAATAAGCCTTAAAATCTGGAAAAAGGAACGCAAAAATAGTTTGTGTTCCTTTTTAAATAAAAACGCCTAGAAAAAGGCACATAAATACTTGTTGCGTGACCTTTATAAGCTAAAACATCTAAAAAGGGCACGCAAATCAAATCAGTCAATATATAGCGTACTTTTTATATAGAAAAAAGAGTCACTAAAAAATATCAAGGAGGCAGCATATGGAAAGCTATCGTTACAAAGTATTATTGCAATATGATGGAAGCCAATTTGTAGGATTCCAAATACAACCAAATGGTCGTACAGTCCAAGGGGACATTGAGAAGGCTTTGAACATCATGACTAAAGGACAAACGATCAGGCTACGCAGCGCTGGACGTACCGATTCGGGTGTCCATGCTAAAGGACAAGTGATTCATTTTGATTACCCGTTTTATTTGCCGCCTAAAAATATGCTGCGAGCCTTAAACAGTCTAACCACAGATGAACTGACTTTTTATTCTGCGGAAATTGTGGACACTGACTTTCATGCTCAATACTCGACAGCAGGGAAGAAGTATCAATACCGTGTGGATATCAATCAAGTCATGAGTCCATTTAAACGCTTATATGCCTTACATCACCCTTATCGTATTGATATGGAAGCTTTAGAGGTTGCTCTAAACGACCTTGTCGGAGAGCATGATTTTACGAGTTTTTGTGCCAGCAATAGTGGCAAAGAAGATAAAGTGCGTACCGTTTATGAAGCGAAAGTCGAAAAAGATGAGCTGAATGGCGAATTGATTTTTACCTTTAGAGGCAATGGATTCTTGTACAACATGGTGCGAATCTTTATCGGCACGTTGTTACAAATTGCTAACGGGTTGCGCCCTGCTGATGATATCAAGCGTCTTCTAGAAGTCAAAGACCGCAATCAAGCTGGTCCTACTGCTGCTGCTCATGGGTTGTACATGATGGAGACTTTTTATGACAAGCAGGAAGCGACTAAAGGAACGATCTTTGAGGCTGTAGAGGAAGAAGTTAAATAGTCGAAAACGAAGCGTTATTTTGCTAAAATAGGCTCAATGGACGGAAATCAAGTCCATTATAACGGATTAAAGGAGTTCTTAAGATGAAATGGATCGCACTGATTTTAACGGCATTTCTATTTGCCGGATGCAGTACGCAGGAAGAAACTGGTTCAACGGACAGTACAGCCTCTCAAGTAGCGTCAAGTTCTCCAGCAGCGGAAGAAGACTTGGCACCAGTACCTGAAGAGGAACTGGATTCTGCAGACTCTATCCAATCACCAGACTATCCTGAACTTACTGTCATTCAAGAAGAGATTGATCTGGAGACTGTAGAAAGTTATTTGATGACGGATAATCCAGGAACCAGAGTCATGATTTTTGTGGAAGACGGCGAACAAGCGTATAAAAGTATCTACATTAAATCGGATAATCGGTTGAAGTTAGTGAATCTCAAATCCGATGAATTGATGATAGATGAAGAATGGATGGAGTAAAATACTCTAATGTGGAGCAGTGCAATCGTTCTTCATCCTCCAGCATCGGTAAAGAAAGATATTTTTACTCATCAACATCAAATGGTTAATTAAATGGTCTGTGCCGCTGATTGGCTGGTAAGTATCCGGTAAATAACTGGATTCATACCAGTCAGCTTTTTTTGATTCGCTCATAAAAGGAAGTACTGAGACCTTGTCAGTACCTCATAAAAGACGTAGACTGTTTAGAAAGGAAGTGAGTGCGTATATGCGCTACATCAAAGAAGAATTATTAACGTTTCGCCGACCGGAAAAAGACGATTGGGCGCAGATTATTGCTCCTATGGCAGGAATGGCATTCTGTTTGCTGTTCGGCTACTTTATTGGGAAAGTTTCCTTAGGGGGATTGATGACTCTAGGGTTATTTGTCTTTTTTTACTATGAACAGATGCCATTGCGTCTGCTATTAAAGAAGCTGGTTTTAGTTGGTCTTTTGCTGCTGTTTGTGATGTTTGTCTCCTTACTGTGTTGGCATTTCCAATGGACTGCTCCTATGGTTATAGGTAGCTTAGCTTTTCTTTGCCGTCTCTTTTTTCGGCTTTATGGGATGCAAAAACCAGGGGCCCTTTTTGTCATCTTATTATCAGCTGTTGGGGTAGGAATCGAATCCAATTTTCAATCCATGGTAGGAATTATGGGAGCCATGTCACTAGGCGTTACCTTAGGGATTATCCTAGCTGTCGTCGTGCACTTCACAGAAAGGAATAGTTCAGACTACCAAATAGACAAATCGAATCTTAAAGAAAGAATTAACCGAGATCCAGGTGCCTTGATGGATGCCCTGTTCTACGCCGGCACGCTCTTTTTTGCTGTTTATTTAAGTATGGGAATCGGACTGGATAAACCTTCTTGGATGATTTTCTCCTGTGCAGGAATTTTACAGGTGAAAAACATACGAGCTATGATGAACCGCAACATCCAGCGGATTTCTGGAACCGTTCTAGGCTTGATCGTTGCCAGTATGATTACTGCTTTCCCAATGTCTCAACTCATGCAAATTTTCATTGTGGTTGCTCTTTATGGGACGCTGCAATATTGTATGCGTGTTAACTATGCTTTAGGAATATTTGTTTCCACCCCTATGGCTATCCTGCTGACGACTATGATCTCTAATAAACTGACAGTCACTTCAGCTATCTCCAACCGACTGATCGGCATTGTATTCGGCTGTATTTTAGGTGTCACAGCTGCTTGGATAATGGTGACCACGCTAAAATTTTATAACCGAAAATGGGATGGGATTTGGATCTTGAAAAATCAGAAGAAAATGACGGTCAATAAGAAATCAACGTGGTTATGGATAGAAGAAAAATGAGGAAGAACCACACGGGTAGGTTGTTCAAAAAAAAGACTTAAAGATTCGCTTTTTTCTCTTTCAAATGATTGACATTTGACTTGAAAAAAGTTAAGATATTATATGGTATTGTTTGCCCCATGATGAGCCCCGGAAACTTATTATGCATTCAAACAAACAGAAGAATATGGAGGAAATTAACGTGCGTACAACTTATATGGCTAAACCAAGCGAAGTAGAACGTAACTGGTATGTAATCGATGCTACTGATATCCCATTAGGTCGCTTATCTACTGTCGTTGCATCTATCTTACGTGGAAAAAATAAACCAACTTACACTCCTCATGTTGATACAGGGGACTTTGTAATTGTAATCAATGCAGATCAAGTAAAATTAACAGGTAAAAAAGCAACTGACAAAATTTACTCTCGTAACATCGATGGTAACCCAGGTGGATTGAAACAAATCTCTGCTGGTGCATTACGTGCTAAAGACTCTCGTAAATTAGTTGAATTGTCTGTAAAAGGTATGCTTCCTAAAAACACTTTGGGACGTAAACAAGGCATGAAATTACACGTTTACGGCGGCTCAGAACACAGCCACCAAGCACAACAACCAAAAACTTTAGACATTACAGACTTAATTTAAGGAGGGAATTTCATTGGCACAAGTACAATATACTGCAACAGGACGTCGTAAAAACTCAACTGCACGTGTACGCCTAGTACCAGGTACAGGTAACATCACGTTCAATAAAAAAGATATCGCTGAATATCTTCCATACGAAAGCTTACACGTTATTGTAAAACAACCTTTAGAAGTAACTGAAACTACAGGTAACTACGATATCATCATCAACGTTAATGGTGGTGGATACGCTGGACAAGCTGGAGCAGCTCGTCACGGTATCGCTCGCGCATTGTTAGAAGTAGATCCTTCTTTCCGCGCACCATTAAAATCAGCTGGTCTATTAACACGTGACCCTCGTATGAAAGAACGTAAAAAACCAGGTCTTAAGAAAGCTCGTAAAGCTTCTCAATTCTCAAAACGTTAATCAATTCCTTATTGTATCAACGTTTACAAAGGTTTTTTGGTTCAAGTTGGTTCAAATCAGCTTAAACCTCATAAAGAACTTAACAGATTTAAAGCATCGGCATCTTGCTGGTGCTTTTTTTCTGGCATTAATTCCAGATAATAATTCTGTGTGGTTTGAATATTTATGTGTCCTAATCGTTTGGAGACATATACAAGATCAATGTTCTGTGCAAAGAGAAACGATGCGTGTGTATCCCTAAGACCATGAAAGGTAGTTTTCTCAATACCGAGCACTTCTAAAAGCTCTGCTAACTGTTCAGACTGTTTAAAACCACCGAATCCGAATACATAACCGTTTTCTTTTACAGGTATTTTCCGAATCAGCTCATACACATCTTTATTTATCGAAACATCACGTTTAGCGTTTGGCGATTTTAGTGAGGTATCATCAGATGTTGGACTAATTGATTGTCTAACCTTTATACCGTGTTCGTAAAGGTGTTCTGGGCGAATCCCTAGCAATTCTCCGCGTCTCAGACCCGTTTCAAGAGCTAGTAGTACAAGTATGTTAAACTCGTCTTCTGGATGCCCTAGAGTATATTTGCGGAGCTTCTTAAAGTCTGTAATAGACAAAGCTTTGTTTCGCTTTGGCGGGTTTACTCCGCGTGTTTTTAACAAGCCGGCAAAGTCGTTCGTAATATAGCCACGTGCGTAGGCATCTCGTATTGCTGTTCTAATTTTCAAAAGAACTTCATGTGTAGTTTTTCGGGAGTGTGTTTCTGCATATTCGTCAATTTTGCTTTGAACCACAATGTCATTTAGATCTTTCAACTGTATATCTTTAAACAGGTTTCTGATTACCCCAAGTGCACGAGTATAGTTTTGGAATGTCGTTTCTTTAACATCTTTAATCTTTACCACATAGATCCAGTTCTCGAAGAAGTCAGCAAAAGTAGTGTTTCTGTGAGCAAGCTCCTTGCCTCCACCTTTTGCCAATTCCATTTCTAAACTCCAGAGTTGAGCTTCTTTCTTAGTCGGAAACGTCTTAGAGATTTTACTGTGCTTACCCTGCTTATATAGGGAAACTTGCGCCCTGTAGGATTTCCCTCTTTTTACGATACTAGCCATGCTATCAATTCCTTTCTCGCGAATAGTTGATAGATGCTAGTTGAATACAATTGTATTGTATTCTGAATCTAGCATAATATCAACTAGAGGTGAATTATACAGACTGGTTTTCGATGAAGTTAATCAGAGATTTAATTGTGTAGCGTTCTTGTCTGCCAATCATGAATCGGCTAAGTGTGTCATGTTGCCTGATGTATTTATCGAATGATTTTGGGTCAAGACCTAGAAAGCGTGAAGCTTGTTCTCTAGTTAGCAAATATGGGTAGTCTTGCGCAATTGAATCTGCTCTCATAAAGACAACATCTCCTTTTATTAAATTTACTTAAACGGACAGCCTTGCATCTGGTACAGAGCAGTGTATTTGTTTAGCCATGCTATCGCATCATCATTTGGTTCGTAGTTTTCGAATTCGTCATAAAGAAAATTCAAACATTTCTTTAATCCTTCATCCCCCCAAATACGCCAAATTTTAAATAAGTAGGGGAACAAACCAGATCCATTTAAGATGTGTTTCTGTGATTGTTCTAACAAATTCGTGCGCGGAGAAGGCGAGCTAAACATAAACGATCTTTGATTTAACAAATCAAGCATTTTTCTTGTATAGGTCGTTAACTTCTGTGATTTGCCATAGTAGAACTGGTAACGATCGGTTAAGGCTGAAACTAATAGGTCTTTCAGCTCGGTATCATTGTTAATATCTTGTATTCTATCCGATAAGTCATGTGCGTAATGCCCTCTATATACAGCTTCAAAGCGTACCCAGTCGTCATAATGAATTGCTTCATCGTATCGCACACCCATAGTTTCAATCTGCTCTCTTTTTTTATCATAGACCCTTAATAAAGCTTTTATGTTTTTAGCTTTTGAGCCTAGATAAAAAGTAGAGGTAATATTGTCTTTAGTTATTGCAGACAACACTGAATTATTATTTCTGCCGGCAGCGGTTTTAATAATCTGGTTTTTCTTTGAGAGCTGATTATAGATTGTATTTACATTTAACTTTTCATTTATAAAATCAATTGCAATGTCAATTCTTGATAGACGAGAAGTGTATAATGGGCTTTTGTTTACGTTTTTGATGAACTGATGCAACTGCATAGCAGTGGTATATATTGATTCGTAGCTCTTTCTATATTGCATCCAAGCGTGTGCTGAAAACTTTATGCAAATGCCCATCTGTATAAAATCAGGATGATAAGCAATTGCCAAGTAATATGGAGCGTTGTCACATACAAAACCGATTGAGTAACCTTGTGGTAATGAATCTGGTGTCTCTTTTAGGTTACCTAACACGGATTCTAATTTAGACAAGTTGACAAACTCATTAATAATATTGATTGCCATGCCTTCCCAACCTTCTATTTGACTAGGCCGTCTAGTTGGTTGTAAAACTAGGGTAAATTCATCGACTTGAACATCCAGCAAAATTTTTCACTCCTTTTAAGCCATAAAACGTTGAGTTGTCAGTTCTAATTGTGATTTTCTTCTTTTGCGGAGCGGGGGTTATTACATAACCCCCGCTCACGATCTTAAGTGAGTCACAGCTTCTAATATGTCAAAATCTAAATAGCTAAAGTGACAAATTCTTGCTGTGTCAGCTATGACTGGGCAAGTTAATACACCTTGTCCAAGAACAAAATCTTTCTCTGGTATATCCACTCCAGCACCAAATGCCGTTACATAAGTCTGCTTTTCAGCATTTCCAAGAACAAACTTCACTGGAAGGTTCTCACGTAAATTAGTAGGCAATAATGATGCATCTGATTTTTGCATTACAATCCACAAGAAAAATCCTAACTGACGACCTTGTAAAATCACTTGTGATAGTAATTTCGTTAATTCATCACGCTTTTTCTTCTCCATAGTTTGGATAATAGATTGAAAGCTTGCAAATTCATCAAATATAAAAATATGAGGTTCATATTGAAAGTCAGTGTAATCTGCCTCCAGCTTTGTATTTAGCATTTCTTTAACTTCAAATTTTCTACTTTCCATTTTTTCAACAAAAGACTGTAGTAACTTGATTATTTCATCGATATCAGTAGCGGTATTCTCCTCTGATATCTTGTCTCCGAGAACAGCCAGACTTGAGTTTTTAGGATCAGCGAAATACAAATTATATTGAACCTTTTTAGTTATCATTTGAAGGATAAGGGAGTAAAGTGCATAGGTTTTTCCAGATCCTGTTTGACCAACAAGTAAAGTTCCGTGTAAGGGTATTGCAATTGATTTATCAATTTGCAATGTGTAGTCATCCAGTTGGGATGTCTGTACACGTAAATCATTAAAATCTTTAAATTCATATTGTTGAACGGTTTTACTATCGTAAACTTCAAATACATGATAATTCTCATCATTTGATAGGTAAGCTCTATCAACTACAAAATCACCTAGTGCAAATGAAATATTTACTTCACCTATATCTTTTTTGATATTAATATTTTGAACAAGTAATTTAGCTTTGGAATAATCATTGTTGAAACTTACTTTTACTTTTGGTAAATCTGCCACTTCATTATTGAAGTAAAACCTTTTGTTGTAATAACTGGAATCGAGAAAGGCTCTTCTTAACCTTAGAATTGTAAAGTAATGATGAGTAGCGAATTTTATACCTTTGTGTATTCTGTTACGAATTAACCAAAAAATGGTTTGAATTAATAGTAAGATGATTATAATACCGACGATTAAATTGTAAATATTTTTATTGACTCCCAGATCTAACTGGGAGTCAATGTAGTGAATCATCATGGTTTCTACAGCACTCAGAAAGTACATGCTATAAAGGAATTTTCCATTTTGTTTTCTGACTGTCGACAATTTACTGTTTTTTAACATTGATTTTCTCAACATCTTTGAATCGAAGTATTAAATCAAACCCAATAACAAATGACTTTTCTGGCATGAAGTCTAGCAAGCGGAGATAATCCCCTTTTTGAATATCGATACGTTCTTTGTTGTTTAGGACGGTAACATCAAATGTATTTAAGATGTTATTATCCCGTTTAAATCCGGTCTTTTTATCTACACCATAATCCGTGTCATCTTTGGTAATTTGTAGCGTTAAAGTGACGCCTTTTTCGTTTGGATCTTTTTTACTTACATACGGTCGTTGTGAAACTAGCCTGAACATATTTCCTGTGTTGTTTAGAAATTCCGCTGCCTTGAATTTTGTTTCGGTGAAAACCCATGCATTTGCAATCGGCATTGTGCATAACCTCTTTCTTTAAAATGTTTTGGTAAGTTATTTTGTTAATGCTTTCTTAAGAACTTTTATAACAGGTTCAATTTCTGAAGTCTGTTCAATATCAATTCGTAAAGTTCCTAAATTTACAATCATAAGTTCTTTGTTAAACTTCAATATCTCGATACCTTTTCGTAGCATTACTTCATCAAATGAATGAGTTTTGATGAGGTCGCCAAATTTTGAGATATCAACTTGTGACCAGTTTTGAATATTTAAGTTTGGATGACATGTTTGGTAACGCGAGACAATCACCTCCTTGTGCAATTCAATTTAGAAAGTATCGATCAATTTACCTTCTGACTTAATTATAAAATGGCTGATTTTTTAGGCGAAATGAAATTAAATGGTATAATCGTTGATATAATAAGGTTATTTATTTTGAGAGGTGAATATAAATGCATGTATTTAAAAAGATAGAAATAAGTACAAAGGATTTTGAGGAATTTAAGAATCAATGGTTTTCAATGGAAGAAGCTATTGAAGAACTGGCTATTAATGGAGAAACATTATCTAAATCGTCTTTTAATAGAATTGCTAATCAGGTTCACTGTAACAAAGAAATCTTTGAACTTGGTAAGCCAGAAATTAAAAATACAAAGTTGGAAGGGAAAGGTCGACCAAGAAAAGAATATAATCGTGCATTTGTCGAAGCAATTCGGTCACTCGCAATAAGTGATACATTTAGAAAAATTGAAGAAGCACCAGTGGACTTTTTTATAAGTGATAATTGGAAAAAAGACATTGAAGAAGAATTCAAAGAAGCCTTGAAAAATTATATAGATAAAAAAGAAGTCTATGGAGCAGTAGAGGTGTTGACAAGAATTGTTGGTGAAAACATCGTACAAAAATATAATGCTTTAATAGGACAAAATAAGCTTTTAATACATCAAAATAGAAAATTAGAGGATACGAAAGAATATTATATTGCTGTTCACCGAGGGGTTGAAGAGAATGCAAATGTAGTAAATGATATTACAAATTTTATAAAGCGTGATATATCAGAGTCATCAAACTTATTGAGTAGAAAAGAATCTGCTCACATGGAAACAACTTTAAGTGTTAATCGTAAGTTAGGTGAAATACTAAAAGCATTAGAGGATTTAAAAAACAATAGCAAGTAAGTATCTAATGAGGCTGGTAGAACTGATAATTATTAATATGTTTACCGAACTCACGAAAACATTGAAAAGCTATAATGCTGTATCGAGTTTATGGACTAGAAGTAATTCCTTTTTTTCTCCAAGACGCTACACGTATTAGCTACCGAATGAAAATGAAGAACTATTTTATGATAGAATATAAATATAGGTAGAAAGTACGGAGATAAAAGATCTGAACGATAAACAGTTCTAAAATAAATGAGATATTAGAATAAAATATTGGAGGAATTTATATTGAATCAAGATAGATTAACTGACTTAAAGAAAAGCTTATGGGGAGTAGCAGATGAATTACGTGCAAATTCAGGGTTAAAAGCATCTGCATATTCAATTCCTGTATTGGGCTTAATATTTTTAAAGTTCGCAGATGCAAAATACACACAATATGAAGATGAAATTATGGAAGAGTATGAAGCATTAAAAGGTGGAAGACGTGAAAAGAAAGTTGAAGAAATTGCGATAGAAAAATGCGGTTTTTATTTACCTAAACAATCACGGTACTCCTATTTACTTAATTTAAGCGAAGAAGAAAATATTGCGAATAAAATAAAAGAAGCAATGGAAGGTATAGAACAGTATTCACCAGAATTTGTTGGGGTCCTACCAAAAGATAACTATCATAATTTAAGTGCTGATGATAATAATAGAATTTTAAATAGATTATTGAGAAACTTTAACGATATTCCAACCGATTCACAAAATGATATTTTTGGTGAAGTGTATGAATACTTTTTAGGTAACTTTGCATTAGCTGAAGGTCAAGGTGGGGGAGAGTTCTATACACCGAGAACGCTCGTTCGTTATATGGTTGAAGTTTTACAACCAATGGAAGGCAAGATACTAGACCCTGCTTGCGGTTCTGGAGGTATGTTTGTACAAACAGCTCATTATGCCCAAGAACATAAAATGAAGAATGGTGGAGCACCTTTAAACTTAAGAGCCTACGGAGTAGAAAGAACGGGTGAAACGGTTAAACTAGCAAAAATGAACTTGTTTTTAAATAATATCCGTGGAGAAATAACAGAGGCAAATTCATATTATGCTGATCCATATGATTCATTTGGAAATTTTGACTATGTGCTAGCAAACCCACCGTTTAATGTTGATAACGTGGAATTAGATATAGTAAAAGATCAGAAAAGATTTAATGCATATGGCGTGCCCCAAACTAAGGATAAAAAACCGAAAGTACCAAATGCGAACTATCTATGGATCAATCAATTTGCCACTGCATTAAACGAAACAGGGAAAGCAGCACTTGTTATGGCGAATTCAGCTTCAGATGCAGGAAATAGTGAAAAAGAAATTCGTAAGTCACTAATAGAAGACGGAATTGTTTCTCAAATGGTTACACTTCCATCTAATATGTTCAGTACAGTGACTTTACCAGCAACATTATGGTTCTTCGATAAACAGAAGAAAAAGAAAGATGAAATATTATTTATTGATGCACGAAATATATTTACTCAAATTGATCGTGCATTAAGGAATTTTTCTGATGAACAAATTAAAAATTTAGCTATTATTAATCGCTTATATGAAGAAGATGCAGAGAGTTTTTATAAACTTATTAAAGAATATGAAACTAGTAGGGATAATGCGATATCTGAACAAGGTAAAAAATACTATCAAAAACAAATTGATTGGTTACTGGAACGTTTTCCTGATGGAAAATATCAAGATGTAGTCGGTTTGTGTAAAGTAGCTAAACTTGATGGTGACGATGGAATTATCGATCAAGACTATTCATTAAACCCTGGAAGATATGTGGGGGTTGTCATTGAAGATGATGGCATGACGGCAGGTCAATTTAAAGAAAAACTATCAGGTTTAAATGATGGGTTTAAACAATTAAACGAAGAAGCGAAAGAATTAGAATCACAAATACAAAAGAATTTAGATAGTCTGGTGATTGAGTATGAGTGAGTGGAGAGAGGTTAGATTTAGTGATGTCATTGATTTAAATCCCAGGGTTAAATTGGAAGGGGGAATAATTTATCCATTTATCGGTATTGCCGATATTAATGAAAGTAATTTTTATGTTAATGAGATACAAACAAAAAAATTTACAGGGCAAAGTGGAAGCAAATTTCATTCGGGTGATACTTTATTTTCAAGGATCACACCTTGTTTAGAGAATAGAAAGATTGCACAATCAATTCTAAAGTCAAAAGACAAGGGGTTTGGTTCAACCGAATTATTAGTATTTAGAGCGACAGAAGGCAAAACAGAACCTAATTATGTTAACTATCTAGCTCAAACCGATATTATTGTTTTACCTGCCATTAATAGTATGAGTGGCGCAAGTGGTAGACAAAGAGCAGATAGTAATTATATAAAGAAATTAAAGATTAGTGTACCTGATTTTGATACACAAAAAAAAATAGCAAACGTTCTTTCCACATATGATAAACTAATCGAAAATAACAACCGTAGAATTGAAGCTTTAGAACAAATAGCGGAAGAGATTTATAAGGAATGGTTTGTGCGAATGAGGTTTCCGGGGTCTGAAAATTCAAAGTTTGAAAAAGGGATACCAGAAAGATGGGAAGTAAAAAGAGTGAAAAATCTAGGAGAAGTTGTTACTGGAAAAACTCCATCTACCAAAGTGGCGGAATATTATGGTGAAGAAGTGATGTTTATTAAAACACCTGATATGCATGGAAATATATTTACATCGCAGACAGAATCTTACTTAAGTGAAGATGGAAGTAATAGTCAAGCTAATAAATTGTTGCCGCAAGACTCAATAATGGTAAGTTGTATTGGAACAGGTGGAGTAGTTTCAATAAACATGTTTCCGGCCCATACAAATCAACAAATTAACTCCATAATACTTGAGGATACAAAGATAAGGGAATGGGCTTTTTTTACTCTGAAATCTATGAAGCAAACTATTGAATTGTTTGGAGCAACAGGTGCCACCATGACTAATTTAAGTAAAGGTAAATTTGAAGGGTTGAAATTATTATACCCAAGTGATGAATTATTAAATAAATTTAATAATATAACAAAACCGATGTTTGAAGAACTAAAGAGTATTATATTAACTAATGAAAATCTAAAAAAACAACGTGATCTACTTTTACCACGTTTAATGAACGGTACAATTGAGGTGAAATAGAGGAGGGGTAATATGAGGAAGGTAATTACTGAAGATATGATTGAGCAAGCATGTATTCAGGTATTATCGAAAAATGAATATTATAGTTTTATTAATGCAAACATCAATGCGAATAAAGTGTTCTCTTCATTAAATGTATTAGAAAGTGAAAATGATGGAACAGGGCGTTCTAATATACAGGAAGCAATACTCCCAAAGGTGTTTTTTGAGAGTTTGCAAAATTTGAATCCACATATACCAACACGTTTATTGAAAGAGATTGTACAAGACTTCAGACGCCCCTTTTCGGATAAAGAACTTGAGGTCGTTAACTACGAGAGGTATAGACAATTAAAAAACGGCATTCATGTAGAGTTCGAGAAAGATGGTAAGAAGAAATATGAAACAGTTCGTATCATTGACTTTAACACTGCATCTAATAATACGTTTACAATTGTTTCTCAAATGTGGATTAAAGGAGAAATGCAACATCGTAGACCAGATTTACTTTTATTTGTGAATGGATTGCCTATTGTTTTTATTGAGCTGAAAAATTCAGATATTAACTTAAAAACCGCATATGATAAAAATTTACAAGACTATATTCGTGATATCCCTCAATTATTTTATTTTAATCAATTATGTGTTTTATCAAATGCTTCTGAAACAAGAATTGGGAGCTTTACAGCGAACTATAGTCACTTTTTTGAATGGTTACGCTCAACAGAGGATGAAGAAGTAAATCGTCAGCAAATACGTACGCAAGGAACAAGTATTCAATATTTGTTAGATAATCTTTTAAAACACGAAATGTTACTAGACTATGTTGAAAACTTTATACTTTTTGAAAACAAACGCACAAAAATATTAGCTAAAAATCATCAGTTCCTTGGTGTTAATAATGGAATTGAATCATTTGAAAATCGTGAGAAGTTGAACGGTAAATTAGGTGTGTTTTGGCATACGCAAGGTAGCGGAAAATCTTATTCAATGGCGATGTTTATCAATAAGATTAACAGAAAAATGACAGGTAACTTTACATTTTTAATGGTTACTGATCGACAAGATCTAGATGATCAGCTGTATAAAAACTTTTTAAGAACAGAAACGGTGACAGAAGAAGAATCAGCTAATCCTAAAAATGGTGCAGCGTTAAGAAAAGATTTACAAACGAACAAACCATTTTTATTTACACTCATCCAAAAATTTCGATATGACAAAGGAAAGAAGTATCCAGTCTTATCAGAACGTGATGATATTGTAGTTATTGTAGATGAAGCACATCGTACGCAGTATAAATCATTAGCAGAAAACATGAGAACAGCTTTACCTAATGCACAGTATATTGCTTTTACAGGAACTCCTTTGTTAGGTTCAAAACGTCTTACCAATCAATGGTTCGGAGATTATGTTAGTGAATACAATTTTTCTCGATCGATTGAAGATGGGTCAACTGTACCATTGTATTACTCAAGAAGGGTTCCAGAAGTCTGGTTAACCAATGACTTTTTGGAAGATGATTATTTAGAAATAATTGAAGATGAAAACCTGACAGCTGAAGAGGAAGAAAAGTTATCTAACTATTATTCAAAAACGAATGAAGTATTAAAACGAGATGACCGTTTAAATATTGTTGCAAAAGATATTGTTGAACATTTCCCTAACAGAGGATATTTAGGGAAAGCGATGGTTATATCTGTAGACAAGTTCACTACTGTACGAATGTATGACAAAGTTAAATATTATTGGAATGAAAAATTGAAAGAGTTGTATCAAAAACGTTCCAATGCTCCTTCAAAAGAAGAGCAAGATCGACTTAATCGGCAAATTAAATATATGCAACGAGTAGAAATGGCGGTAGTTGTTAGTGAAGATGGCGATGAGGATGAAAGATTTAAAAATGAAGGGCTAGACTTTAAACAACATCGTGAACGGATGAATCTCATTGATGAAAATGGACATGACATTGAAGATAACTTTAAAGATCCGAATAATCCCCTGTCATTAGTGTTTGTTTGTGCGATGTGGTTAACAGGATTTGATGCACCAAGTACCTCGACTATTTACCTAGATAAGCCGATGAAAAGTCATACGTTAATGCAAACCATTGCACGGATTAATAGAGTGTTCCCAGGAAAGAACTCAGGATTAATTGTTGACTATTTAAATTTATTTAAACATATGAAGCAAGCTCTCGGTGACTATGCAAATCCTGATAGTGATGACAACATGCCAGTCAAAAATATTGATGAGCAAATAAAGCTATTAGAAAGTGTAATTCATGAAACGAAAGAGTTTTGTGAGCAACTAAAAATAAATTTAGATTCAATTCTTGATAGAAATGAAACGTTTGATCAAATTGAGCTCTTTCAACAATACACAAATATCTTACTTGATAAAGATGAAAATCTTGAAGAATTTAAGATCTATGTAAATTTATGTCGGAATATATTTGAAGCTTGTAAACCTGAGATATTTGAATTTGATTGGAAAAACAAATATTTATCAATCATATTTTATATGGGCGATATGATTAAAGCATCGGTACGGGAAGAAAATATTGAAAGTGCCAAAATAGCACTTAGTAGGACATTAGATTTAAGCGTCCAATCCAGCTATGTTAAAGAAGATGTTGGGGAATATAAATATGAAGTTACAGCAATGAAAACACTAAAATTATCAGAAATAAATACAGATGATATTCGAAAAACGATTAATGAATCTCCATATAAAAATATAGAAATTCAAGAATTAAGACTATTCATTGAAGATAAATTAGAGAAACTATTAGAAGATAACAAAACCCGTACTAATTTTGTGGAGCGATATAAGGAGTTAATCAATCGTTATAATTCCGGTAACTCGACAAATGAAGACTATTACGAAGATCTGGTAGATTTTGTAGATAATTTAAAACAAGAAGATGAACGTCATATCAAAGAAGGTTTGACAGAAGAAGAACTAGAGATATATGACTTGCTAAAAAAGGCTAAGTTAACGAAAAAAGAAGAGGAAAAAGTAAAATTATCTGCAAAGAAGTTATATGAATCTATAAAAAATGAACAAAGTAAAACAAATGTTATTGACTGGTATAAAGACGAACAACCAAGACAAGCAGTAAAATTTGAAATAGAAAAGCTGCTTGATGAAACACTGCCAGATAGTTACGACAAAAAAGTATTTAATTTGAAAACAGAAATCATTATGACTCATTTGATGGAAGAAGCAATGATGGAAAGTGCTGTTTCTTAGTGAGTGATTGTAATGAAACAAAGTTTAAAGAGAGTGTAACCCTAGGATTTAGTATTGTATTCAACTAGCATCTGTTTTGGGTTCAAATTGGTTCAGGTGCTATCAGTTTCAGTCAATTTTAATCAATCTGTATCCACTTATAAAACAGTAAGGTATTGATACAGATGGATTGAGCTTGATTGAGTATATACAAGATTCACCACGATAGTTCTCAAAACGTTAATTCGTTATTATATCAACGTTTCAAGACACTTTCCTTTATGGAAGGTGTCTTTTTGTTCGCCCAGCATGGGCGAACTCTAACGGGTGCAAGTCCCGAATGCGACCTGGCAGTGGTAAGCATATAGCTGACGGCAAGGGTGTCCACCGTGAGGTGGAATCTGAAGGAAGCCCAAGGCAAAACTCTGGTCTGACGAACAGAAACCATATAAGAGGTGAGTCGAGTGGATAAGGCTGC